>DAOVUK010000390.1 GCA_030632625.1 Gammaproteobacteria bacterium | reverse complement strand
TCCCTGATTGGTTTTATGGAAGCCATTTCTATTGCTAAAGCAATGGCAGCTAAAACAAAAGAGCGTATTGACCCAAGTCAGGAACTCATGGGCCAGGGCCTGGGGAATATGATAGGTGCGATGAGCTCTTCATATCCAACCAGTGGTTCTTTTTCACGTTCAGCAGTCAACATAAACGCGGGTGCCCTTACTGGCATGTCATCTGTTTATACTGGAATTATTGTCTTAATCACTTTACTTTTCTTAACACCATTACTGTATCATTTGCCAAAAGCGGTACTGGCAGCGGTCATTATGACGGCGGTATTCGGTTTAATTAACTTCAAATCTGTTAAACATGCCTGGCATGCTTCCCGCCATGACGGTATTGCTTCTATGGTCACTTTTGTTGCCACACTTGGCTTTGCCCCGCATCTGGATAAAGGCATTGAAGTTGGTGCCGGTCTGGCGATTCTTCTTTATTTATATCGCACCATGACGCCTCGCGTGGCAATTCTTGGGCGCTACAAAGATGGTACTTTACGTGATGTTAAAGTGAATGATCTGGAAACCAGTGATCAGATCATTGCCATCCGTTACGATGGTTCTTTATATTTTGCCAATGTTTCTTATTTTGAAGATGCTATTCTTGAAGCGGTAAGTGATAAGCCTGATGCAGAATTTATTCTGGTTGTTGGTGATGCAATTAATCAGCTGGATGCTTCAGGTGAAGAAGTGCTGCATCATTTGAATGAACGTCTGAAAGAGAACAATATTCAAATTGTCTTCAGTGGTCTGAAACGTCAGGTTCTGTTAGTGATGCGTGAGACCGGCCTGTTTGATGAAATCGGTCAGGAAAACATCTTTGCTAATGAAGATATGGCACTGGAAGCGATTTATAAAAGATTGGGTGACACCTCAGAGTTTGATTCTGCTAACTGTCCATTGACCTATCCAAGACCAGCATAGGGTCGTTCGGATTTAATTGTCTTCCAGTTTATAAAGCGCTTTTTCCTGTTTGTATGCCTGCTTGCGGGCATCAAGTTTTGACAGGGTATAAAAGTCATTTTTAGGTGCAATTCTTCTGGCAATTTCTAATTGTTCAATAGCTGCCGGCAGCATACCGTTTAGATAATAGTAATTTGACTCGGCAATATGTGCCTTTACCAGCTTCTTCTCCTTACCCAGGGCCATAGAAAGCAGTTTATATATGGCTGGGTGTTTGAAATTATCTTTGTTGTAGTTTTCCAGTAATAGAACACTTTTTTTAAGCTGTCCGACTTGTATCAGAGAATAAGCATAACTGGCTGTGAGCACCAGATTATAAGGTTTATTTTTTACCGCTTCTGATAACAATTGCAGTCCTGTCTTAACGGCTGATTTTTTATCAGTGGCAATATGGGCTTTGGCAAGAGCAATTGTATAAGAAGTGTTTTGCGGCGCAGAAAGACTTAAATCTTTTAGTACCTGTATGGCCTGAGTGTAGCGTCGTTTTTTGAATAGAGCCAGGCCATAGCCATAATAGTATTCAGGGTGAACAGACTGGCTGTTATTTTTGACTTTAGCCTGATAATACTGGATGGCTCTGTCTGTATTTGCTGCACTTAAAACGGTCAGCTTAGCTTTCATAAGACGATAGTTGAGAGGACTTTTGAAGGTAGTCATTTTACGTTTGTATTGTTCTGCCCGCTGAGTCGCCTCAGCAATACGATTAATAGTGATAGGATGAGTGCGTAAAAATTCAGGATAATTACTACCGACATAACGATTTTTTCGTTCGAGCTTCTGGAAGAAACCAGGCATTCCTGTCGGATCATAGCCTGAGAGAGCTAAATAACGAATGCCGACCCGGTCGGCTTCTTTTTCATTGGCACGGGTATAATTTATTTGCGCCTGTTGTCCAGCTGCTGATAAACCAATGGCAGTGGCAGCACCAATACCGCCATCACCACCTGCGGCACCCAGTAGAATGCCAGCAATCATGCCTGCCATAATAGGCAAACTGAGCTGGTTGGCTTTTTCAAAAGAGCGGGCAATGTGTCGTTGCGTGACATGAGCAATTTCGTGACCCAGCACTGAAGCCAGCTCACTTTCAGTATCGGTTGCTAAAAATAGTCCGCTATAGACTGCTACTACACCACCCGGCGTTGCAAAGGCATTTATTTGATTTGAACCGATAAGAAAAAAATGGAAATTCTGGTAAGCGTCATCGCTGTTGGCAACCAGTGAGAAACCAAGGTTTTGCAAATACTCATTCAGTTCCAGATCATCGATGATCTGGTGAGAATTTCTGATTTGTGTGGCAATTTCCCGACCAATCTGTTCTTCCATAAGAGGTGTCAGCGCCACACTGGATGAGGCACCCATATCAGGTAGTTCAATTTCTTTAGCATAAACCGGTCGATACAGCAGGGTGATGCATAGAAATAAATTGAGAAATAAGATGAAATGCTTGTTCACAGGTAGAAATAGGCCATTATATGTTTTTGCGGTGGAATTCTCTGTTCAGCATCCCCAACTATTTTTTGCAGGGAGCTAAGTTCCACATGATGTTTTGTTAGATACTGTCTTTGTTAGATGTTCGATTTTAAAATTAGTTCAAGCATTTGTAATGCAATAGCGTCGATTTAGAATAAATAAAGTAATTCGCTTGAAATAATCTACTATATTACTATACAATTAAAAGCTTTTTTAGTCTGTTATATCAGACTGATTTTATAATACATACTTGTACTTTGTACAGAGGGTTCTTTTTATGTACGGTATAAAAGAAATTGATGTGGATGAGCTGAGTCTTCAGCTGGAAAATCTCCCGGAGAATGTTAAGTTAATTGACGTACGTACTCCGGGGGAAGTGGCCAGAGGTAAAATTGCCGGCTCAGAAAATCTACCTCTGCATGTTATTCCATTGAAAGTTGATGAGTTCAGCAATGATGATAAGATCATTTTTTACTGTCAGACTGGCGCGCGTTCTGCTCAGGCATGTGCCTTTATGACTTCAAAAGGTATTGATAATGTTTATAACCTGCGTGGCGGTATTGTTACCTGGGCACAAAGGGGCTTCCCGATAGCGGGATAGAGAGATAGCGTTCGCTCTATCTCTTTTGGAAGACTTGTTAAACGCTAATAAACTGTATTAGAATATTCAACTAAAGGGACTGGTGGTTAGCAAAATTTTAAGCTAGAATCAGTATTCACTAAAATATAGACACAATAACCCAATAAGACTCATAACGAGACGAGGAATATTAATGGCTGACTTTGATAAAGAATTAGATGCTTCAGGATTAAACTGCCCACTTCCAATTTTACGTGCTAAAAAAGCATTAGCAGGATTAGATGTCGGTCAGGTTCTTCACATCATTGCTACCGATCCTGGTTCAGTAAAAGACTTTGAAGCATTTGCTAACCAGACGGGTAACGAACTGATGGAAAGCAGTGAAAATGGCGGTAAATTTGAGTTCTTAATTAAGAAAGCTTAATTCCGTCTTAATCCGCTTTTTAGCTAAAAAGCGGATTAATAAAAAAGCCCGCTGTATCAATTGATACAGCGGGTTTTTTTTGTTTTTAGAAATGAAATACCGCAGTAGAGACCTGGCATGCCAGTACCAGAACACATTAATTATGATGTTTTGACAATTATGAGTAGGTTGGCGCTGAGCTTGCGAAGCCCAACAAGATAAGCCTGATTAGCTGGTTATTGTTGGGCTTCGCAAGCTCAGCGCCAACCTACACTCTGAAGAAGTCATCCTGTGCAGATGAATAGGTCAAAACTAATGTGTCGTGAGGTACCAGGTCTCTAC
>DAOVUK010000287.1 GCA_030632625.1 Gammaproteobacteria bacterium | reverse complement strand
TGAAGGTGACGCAGGGGCTATGGCTGCTTTTGAGGACGGAAAAAAATTCTTTTATACCCGCAGAGGACAATTGAATTTTTCATGTGCAGCCTGTCATGTGCAAAATGCCGGTAATCAAATCCGTTCAGAAATTTTAAGTCCAGCTTTAGGACAAACAACTCACTTCCCGGTTTACCGTTCTAAATGGGGTACTGTAGGCACTTTGCATAGACGTTTCACTGGTTGTAATAAGCAGGTAAGAGCAAAACCATTCAAAGCTCAGGGTGAAGAATATCGTAATCTGGAATATTTTTTGACTTATATGAGTAATGGTTTGGAACTCAATGGTCCAGGCGCTCGTAAATAATAAAAAATATTTTTAGGATACTCTTTGTAGGAGAAGAATGTGAGAATAATGACCATAAAGTTACTAAGTTGTGCTCTGCTTTTTAGTACCATAGTGACTAATACAACAATGGCTGCTGAAAATAAAGCAGCCCAATCGGCAATTGATAAGGCTGAAACATCCCGTCAACATGCTGCATCGGTGGGCGGTGAGTGGCGTGATACCGGTAAACTAATCAAAAAAGCCAAAGCTGCATTGCAGGAAGGAAAACTTGATCAGGCCATTAAATTAGCCCGTAAAGCGGAACGGCAGGGGAGTTATGGCTATGAACAGGCTATTTCCCAGAAGACTCAAAAGGACTTAACCACGCCTTCCTATTTGAGTGGCGGTGCTTTATCAGGATCTGTAGTGGCTGGTGACGGGTATATTACACCAGCAATGAAAGAAATTGATGTGATGCATAATGGTAAAACTGTTACTATTACCCGCACAAAGAATAAAGATGCAACAATAATCCCCAGGACTTATATGCGTACCGCCAGGGCCTGCCCACCTTTTTGTGTGCAGCCGATAACAGTGGCCAAAGGTGTCGGCACGATTGGCGAACTGGAAGTACTGGAGTATCTTAAACGTGCAAGTCATGGGGATCGAAGCATTATGGTGGTTGATTCGCGTACACCTGAATGGGTACAGCAGGGTACTATTCCAGGCTCTATCAGTATTCCATGGAATAAAATCAGTCTTGATTCACAGGGTGAGTTTGCGGTTGCGTCAGAGGCAGAAATTTTAGATGATATTCTCAGTAAAGACTTTGGGGTACGAATCACTGATGGTAAACGTGATTTTCGTAATGCCAAAACGCTGGTGATGTACTGTAATGGCAATTGGTGTGCACAGTCTTCAACAAACATCCAGACACTGATAAAACTGGGCTATCCTGCTTATAAGCTTAAGTGGTATCGTGGTGGTATGCAGTCCTGGGTCAGCCTGGGCCTGACAACCGTTAAGCCTTAAGTTCCTAATCTGTAACTCTCAGCTTTACTCAGGTATAATCAATTTTTTACATAGATTATACCTGATATGAGCAAACTCGATAATACCTTTGGTCAACAGACCGTTTCACAATATGAACGCAGCAAGAAAATTCGTCGCGTTTTCCAGTTAGTCGCCCCCCGATATGATTTAATGAATGATTTTATGAGTTTTGGAACTCATCGGATCTGGAAGCATTTTTTTGTTAATTACATTCCTTTTAAGTCCAGCGATATCATTGTTGATCTTGCCGGAGGCACCGGTGATATAGCCCGAAGACTAATGAACAAAGGGGCTAATGTTATTGTGGTTGATCCCGGCATTGAAATGATGCAGGAAGGTAAAAAAACGAATTCTTTACAAGTGACCAATATTGCCGCCATTGGTGAAACTTTGCCGTTCGCTGATTCCAGTATTGATAAACTGACCATCTCTTTTGGTATTCGTAATATGACCAGTATGAGCGATGCATTAAAAGAAATATACCGGGTTCTTAAACCTGGCGGAGAGTATTATTGTCTGGAATTTTCTCGACCAATGATGCCCATTAGGCCATTTTATAATTTGTACAATCAATATGTTATTCCACGCCTTGGAGCAATGGTTGCCGGTCAGCCGGAAGCCTATCAATATCTGATTGAATCAATACGGCGTTTCCCTGATCAGGAAGAAATGAAGTCATTGATAGAAGCGGCTGGATTTTCTAAGGTCACTTATCGGAATTTATTCTTTGGTATTGCCTGTATTCATATTGGTACTAAAGAAGTCTGATGACTTTTGTAACATGAAGAATATGTCTTGTCATAAGGTGAACAGTGAGTTCAATCTCTATTACCAGAATAAGCATTATTCATGGGCTGATCTCGAACAGCAAATCGGCAGCCTTTCTCCGGAACCTTATTCATCTCATTTGGTTATTTCAGCTCAACAGCGTTTTACTACCATACTCTATTTACTTTATGGTTTTATAAATGAGCAAGTTGTATTTCCTGCAAGTCCTGAATGTATAGAAGAAACAGCAATTAACAGATGTATACTACCTGAAAACTCAGCGCTGGCAATTGCTACCAGCGGCAGCCAGTCCAAACCCAAAGTCGCGATAATAAGCCGTCATAATATTATTTCACATTGTCAGAATTTTGTGAGAATAATTCCCATGGAAGTGTCGTCTGTCTGGCTGAACTGTATGCCGCTGAACCATATCGCAGGCGTTATGATTGTTTATCGGTGCTGGTTTAATAATGTCTCCATGCTATTGCATGATGACTTTGACGTGCAGAAGATCTGGGATGATATTCATCATTTTGCTGTGACTCATATTTCTCTGGTGCCAAGGATGTTATCCCGCTTATTAGAATACAGCCAGTATTCTAAGCTGCCGGAAAATTTAAAATATGTCATTGTTGGCGGTGATAAACTTTCTGAGGCTTTATTTCAGCGGGCAGTATCAGCAGGCTGGCCAATTTATATCAGTTATGGAATGACCGAAGCAACCTCAACGATTGCTATTGGTAGAACGCCGGACAAATTAATACCATTAGATGATTTTAAAATAGAACTTAGCTCTGATGAGGTGCTTAAAATTAAAGGTTCTATGGTTGTTTCCAGCATTGTTTTAAGTGTTATTCCTGACAATGCTAATGCAAAAAAAGAACAATGTGACACTGAATGGCTGCTTACAAATGATCGAGTAAAATGGGATGGCAAATATTTATCAGTACAGGGACGTAATGATGATATGATTATTTCCGGTGGTAACAATATTGCCCCGCAATACATTGAATCACTATTATCATCATCAGTTGTTATAGATGATGTTGCCATTGGAAAAATCTGCGATAGTGAATGGGGCGATACTATTGTGGCATTAGTGTGTGGTGATCTGGATGAATTTAAAATCTGGGTAAAGAAGGAAATTCAATCAGTTTATCAGCCCAGAGAATTTATAAAAACGGTACAAATCCCACGGAACTTATTGGGAAAAATTAATCGCAATGCGGTTCAAATAATTATAAATAATTATAACAAAGGAGAACTTAATGGAAGGTAAAAAAAATATCGTTTTCGGGTTCCTGTTTTTGGTCATAACGGCCAGCTTAGGACCTTATATGGTGGTAAAATTATTACCGGATGTTGACAATGCAGTACTGGCAAAACAAAAAGTACTATCCGGTTTGCAATTAGCCGTTAGTACGGATTTTGAAAATCAGGATACATTGGAAACAATGACTGCAGAAGAAATTGCAAAAGCCAATTCACAGGCCATTTTAGCATTAAACACCAATCTTAATGCCAGACTCACGGTTAATACAATTAAGGGTGGTCCTCACGCACATGGCAATCTGGAAGCAGTGCTGAATATTGCCGTCGGACTGGTGCTTGGCTTGCTGACACTGTCATCACTTTTTAAACAAATTCTGAGCTGGATCTTTATTGTCGGTACCATTATGCATTCAGGCATGGCATTTCTGGCAGTCTTTGGTGTTAGTTGGGCGGGAATGCTCTTAGGGACGGGAATAGGGCCTGTGTTAATTCTGCTGGGCCTGTTTTTGATGGGCATAGCAACGTTTGTAGGATATAAGAAAAATTAATTATTGCCTTTCAGGGAAGTCCATGCTTTTTTTATTCTTCACAGAAATGCATACTTCTTAATAATAGGCGCTTCACTACCAAAGGAGCCGTTCGGAAATGGTTGTGTTTAAAATCGTGCTGGCGGCGGAGGCGTGGTATAGTTCCGGGGACGCTGCGAGTACGTCCCTGTAGCGCTTTATGAAAACATCCCTGTTTTCAGAAACCCCAGAACTATACCACACCTCCACCTCCATCACTCACTTCACCATGTGCCTCACTGTGAGCGTCCAAAATCAAAAGCAAGAGAAAAACTAAAATCAACAGAAAAAGATTGCAAATTCAATGATATGCAGATCTGTTTATTTTTGATTTTTCTTTGGCTCTTGATCTTTCTTTTGATTTTGGACAGCGTGAGTGAGGATAAATACCGTAGAGAATGTCGGGTGGACTGGTGCGTCTGAATGGGGTATCGAATGACATGGATGTCATTCTTAAGCGTTCCATGGATGGACTTGAGCGTCCCCAGTCAGACGCACCAGTCTACCCGGCAGTCGTTTTACAAACACTTATCCGAACGGCAGCAATGGTAGTAAACCGACAAAAGTACGCAAAAATAAGAAGAACATTTATTTAAGTTGAAGCAAATCTGCTTTGTATTTCAGGAGGCTATATTTGTAGCTTTTCCTGAATTGTCCATTAATAACTGTTCACATTTTTCTGCGGGAAGTGGTTTTGAATACAAGAAACCCTGTGCTATATGGCAGCCTCGCTCCTGCAAAAAATCAGCCTGAGCTTCAGTTTCTATGCCTTCTGCAATGACCGATAATCCCAGGTTGTTAGCCATTCCTATAATGGTTTCAATAATAGCTCTATCATCAGCATCAGTGACCAAATCACAAACAAAAGAACGGTCAACTTTCAATATATCCACTGAAAAGCGTTTCAAATAGGCCAGTGATGAATAACCGGTACCAAAATCATCAATAGCGATACTTGCCCCCAATGCTTTAATCGCATTAATTTTTTCAGCTGCAAGTTGTGGATCATCCATCAAACTACTTTCAGTAATTTCAAACTCGAGAGTACTTCCCGGCAGACCTCTGTCCACTATTATC
>DAOVUK010000051.1 GCA_030632625.1 Gammaproteobacteria bacterium | reverse complement strand
TGTTGAAGATGACACGATTTTCCGATGATATTGAACTCCGGCATTATTGGCTGCAATTGAAGCCGCAGCAAACTGCGCCAATGCGGTTTGCCTTCTTGCCAGTAATTCATCATCATTGATCTTTACTAACAAATCACCCTGCTTAAAGCGATCACCTTCTTCTCCAGAAATGCTGATAATACGGCCCGGCATTTGAGCAGCTAAGACAACCGACTTATGCGCTGCAACGGTACCGCCAACAAACAGGCGATTAGCTGGAATGGAGTACGTTTTGACCGGGACAATGGCAAGCGATAGTTGTTCATGCGGCGCTTGAGGTTCCTGAGATGCAACAGCACTGGAAAACAGCATCGTTAAAGAAATGGACACCAGATAATAAAAATTCATCTTATTCTACTCACCCATCTATAAATATAAGAAAGTATTACTGCAACTCGTAAAAATATTTATTGAACACCTTTCTTCTTATGTTCCGGAATATTGGCATTCAGTGCCTGGGAAAAATTTGAATACCCCATGCTAACGGTTTCAAGTTCAACGCCTTTAAATTCAGCATTACTGACATCGGCATGAGAAATTATACTACCCGTAAGAACGGCCTCTTCCAGATTGGCATGACTCAAATCTGCCTGATGAAGATTGACCGAACGGGCAAAAATGTTTCTCAGTTGTGCATGACTGAGATTAGCGCGTTCCATATTCGCCTTATTTATTACCGAAAATCCATCTTCATGCCGGCTTCCCAGATTGGCATAACTGAGATCAGCTTTAATCATATTCGCATCGTTAAAATGACTGTCCCGTAAATCAGCATGATTCAGATTAGCCTCCCGAAGATTGGCGCGAATAAACAAACAGTCATGGGCAATGACTTCAGTCAGATTGGTCCGATAAAAAACCGCATGACGCATATCAGCCCGGCTCAAAGCAGCCTGACTCAGATCCGCTTCACGAAAATCAACCCAGTGAAGATATGCATGGGTCAGATTGGCATGAACCAGTTTACTATTGAGCAGCATAGCAGCATGTGCATGATTATCGCTGCCCATTTCGGCATGAGATAAATCAGCATTAGTCAAATCTGCATCATTCAGATGTGCTCCAATAAGTGATGCATGCTGTAAATTCGCGCCTTTCAGGTTGGCCCGATTCAAGTCAGCAAAATCTAACCGTGCATGGTTGAGATCGGCATTTTCCAAATCAGCATCTTCCAGTCTCATTTCACTTAGATCGGCACCCGCCAGAGTGTCAGCATCAATCGTGGCCAGAACTTCTCCAGAGCCGATTTTCTTTATTTCCATCATAATATTACACTCCTCTGCAATGACAATCGGGTAAGCCTGCAATCTTACAGGCCAGCTTACAGCCGCCATTTGAAAACAGACCTTCCAGGCGTTTTTTAGTGCATGGCGTATCGGGATTGATGACCTTGCCAAGCTTTTTAATAATTTCCCTGGGATCAGGGGCAATTCCAAATTCTATATAATAGTCACGTAGAAAATTAATAATATGCCAATGACATTCCGTCAGTTCCAGATTATGTTCTTGTGCCATTTCTATGGCAAAATCCTTGCTCCAGGCATCAAAATTAATGAGATAACCTTTGCTGTTAAACTCTATATCTTTACTTTGACTTAACATATCCCACCCCCATTTTCCGTATTACTCTTAAATTTGTTGAATCAACTGATTAATTCAGGTTAAAAAATCATTGGTAATCGCATACTGCTTTTGTGCTTCGTTATCAATGCTATTATTATCACTTTCAATTAGTTCACAATTTCTGGCCATTCTGGTCTGCATGGCACATTTCCATGCCAGATTATTTTTATTATCCAGAAACTTCAGCGGTGTCAGACAGGCTTTTGTTGCGGTCACCACAAAATGTGCTGCCTGTGATGACCAGTCCGCATCATCACCACATGCAGTGTAAGTCTTCACTGCCAGTGATTTAATCTGCTTATAAATTTCTTCTGAGTCATTTTCAGAGTATACCTCCGCCCTTATTATTTTAAGTGCTCTGGCAATGACCGGCTCTGAATTCAGTTGTACAACACTGTCAATAAATTGTGCGGCCAGTCTTCTTTGCTGCGCCATTGACAGTTGTGAAAGTGCCTGTTTAAAATCCTGATCATTTTTAATTGTCATGATAAACTCTCATATTCTCTAACCTTCAGGTTACTTTAACTTTTATCAATTCCTTACCATCCGGATCAGTGACGTGTACTGCACAGGCAATACAGGGATCAAAACTATGAATAGTGCGTAAAATTTCAATCGGCTGTTTAACATCATGCAGTTGATGATTATCCTGCAAAGCAGCTTCATAAGCGCCGGCCTGACCTTTGGGATCACGGGGGCCGGCATTCCAGGTACTGGGTACAACTGCCTGATAGTTGGCAATTTTTTGATCTTCAATCACAATCCAGTGGCCTAACGCGCCGCGAGGTGCTTCCATAAAACCAACGCCCTGAGCCTTTTTAGGCCAGGTAGAGGGTTCCCAGAGCTTTTCATTAAAGGTTTTTGTATCACCCTGTTTAATATTAGTCATTAATTGATCATACATGCCCTGCATACCATCCACGATGATCTTGGTTTCCAGTGTTCTGGCTGCAGTTCGTCCCATAGTGGAAAACAATGCCTCAACAGGCAGGTCCAGCTTATTCAAAGTCATGCCTACCAGATCACGGGTTTGCTCATGGCCTTTGGCATATAACATCAATACTCTGGCCAGAGGCCCGACTTCCATGGCACTGCCTTTCCAGCGAGGTGACTTGATCCAGGAATAGCTATTGTCAATATCCAGGTGTTTGTACGGCGGCTTGGGGCCACTATAATTTAAATCCGTTTCACCGTCATAAGGGTGTAAACCACTG
Source organism: Gammaproteobacteria bacterium (assembly GCA_030632625.1). Taxonomy (GTDB): domain Bacteria; phylum Pseudomonadota; class Gammaproteobacteria; order GRL18; family GRL18; genus GRL18. The sequence continues at coordinate 7,968 of DAOVUK010000051.1, read as the reverse complement.
TCTTTGCCGGCACTATAGTCATACCAGGAATGACTGATGTATTCCTGTATTTCTTCACTATTATTCAGATCCAGAGGATGCACGGTTGATAGATCCCGATTAAGAATAATACCCGAAGGTAAAAAGAAACTGCCCGGGTCATCCATGGATGTACCCGGTAAATCACCAAAACACATAAAATTGCCCAGACCTTCACCCCGTTTGAACCAGTCTTTATAAAAAGAGGCTATCGCCAGAGTATCAGGTACATAAACCTGATCAACAAAGGTCTGCATTTCATTAATCACATCCTGTACCTGAGACAATTTTTTAATATTAATTGCAGAATCTGAATTCAAATCGATTGCTGATGCCACCCCGCCGACAAGGAAGTTGGGATGGGGATTTTTACCGCCAAAAATAGTATGTAATTTAGCCACATCCCGCTGCCATGCCAGAGCTTCAAGATAATGTGATACGGCCATCAGATTTGCTTCAGGCGGCAGCTTATACGCAGGATGCCCCCAATAAGCATTGGCAAAGATACCCAGCTGACCGCCTTCAACAAAGGTTTTTAATTTGTTCTTCATATCAGCAAAATAACCGGGTGATGATTTTGGCCATTTACTGATACTTTGCGCCAGTTCTGAGGTTGCTTTTGGATCAGCACTTAAGGCTGACACCACATCAACCCAGTCCAGAGCATGCAGATGATAAAAGTGCATCACGTGATCATGAACATATTGTGCCATTATCATTAGATTGCGGATCAACTGTGCATTAGCCGGAATGGGATAATTCAGCGCATTTTCCACAGCACGTACTGAAGCGATACCATGAACCAGAGTACAGACACCGCAAATGCGTTGGGTAAATGCCCAGGCATCTCTCGGATCACGGCCTTTTAGAATCAATTCAATGCCTCTGACCATAGTACCCGCTGAATAAGCCCGGGCGATTTTATCACCATCCATCTGGGCTTCAATGCGCAGGTGTCCCTCAATTCGTGTGATGGGATCAACAACAATGCGTTCACTCATTTTTTTCTCCATCTTCAACTAAATGTTCTGAAATTAATTCACTCAGACCAATCACCGGTATGTCCATATTATTTTCTTCCAGCCCTTCTTCAAGCACCAGTCGGCAGTTGGCACAGGCTGTGACCATCACCTCAACATTAATTTCCTGCAATTGAGTTTTTTTACGATTAAACACTTTAATACGCAGTTCATCTGCACGCTCATTGGCACTGACGCCGCCGCCACCGCCGCAGCACCAGTTCATATTGCCATGCTCATTCATCTCAATAAAATTGCTGGCAACCTGCTCAAGCAAACGTCGTGGTTGAGCTTCAACACCGCCTTTTCGTACCAGCTGACAGGGATCATGAAAGGTCAGTTTTTTATCCAGGCTGCCCGAAGTTTTTAAACGGCCGCTTTGCTGTAACTCATCCAGCAGTTCTAAAATATGAACCACTTTAAAAGAATATGCCCGGCCAATCAGATTGGGGCCATCCCAGCGTATAGCAGTATAGGCGTGACCACACTCCGGACTGATCACATATTTAACCTTTAATTTTTCTGCGCCATCGACAACACGCTGCACTAATTCCCGGGCAATATCACTGCAGCCGATCTGAATACCTGAATTGGTCGCTTCAAAAGCTTCTGATGACAGAGTCCAGCTGACATCGGCCTGTTTGAATATTTTCGCCAGCGATTCAATGTACTCAGGAAAATTGATGATTTCCATGGATGACAACAGCGCCAGATAATCTGCACCCTCAACATCAATGGGAATGGTCAGTCCGGTATCACTCTCAATATGTCCAATTTGCGCTTTAAGCGCCTTCAATCGAACGCCCATGGGACTACCGATTTTAATTGCCCGGGTGCTGGCGCCAATCAAACCTTCCGGCGCATGATCAGCAGCCACCATACCTTCACGGACTTTACGGATCATGGCCGAAATATCATTGCCGACAGGACACACCATTGAACAACGGCCACAAAGAGTACAGCTGTCATAAATCAGCGGTTCCCACTCGGCCAGCATTTCATCAGTCACCGGTTTTGCCAGACCCAATATTTTTTTCAGTTTGCCGAACAGAGTGTATTCACTTTCCCATATTCTGCGCAGCGGTTCGACTTTATAAATCGGTGTGTATCTGGGATCACCGGTTTCGGTATAAAACAAACAGGCTTCAGCACATAATCCGCAATGCACACAACTGCTGAAAAATGCCGCGGTGGGTGCATCAATCTGCTCCTTCAAAGCATTGATGCCTTTTGTTATATCTAAGGCAGAAGTCATGATTCTATCCCCTTACGCCCCATTGTCGCTCCTGTATACCAGCGGGCAATAAACAGCGTAATGGCATGCATTAATTTGGTGAACGGAAAAACAATCATTAAAAGTTCCACACTGAGAATATGCAGACCCAGCGCCAGAGGATAGGGTGCAATCATACGATGAAAGGCGATATAACCTGTCAGCAGCGGTAAAAAAGTGACTAACCAGACAAGATAGTCTTCATAAGTGCTGAGAAATTTCAATACCGGATGAGTTAAACGATGCCACAGCATGCCCAGCATGGCTGCTATGGCGACAACAGTCGATGCATCAATAAACTGGCTTGCCAGTCCCGGCCATTTTATGCCCAGCATGGCATGAATTAATTCAATATGAGGAACAAATAATAGTAATACGATAAAAAAACAAATATGCCAGATATAACCGACCACGATAACAAAGGGTGCTCGTTTGAAGGTACCGCTATCAGCCACAGAACGGGATACTATATTTTTTAATCCCGGCCCCCATTCAGAACCACGTGGTTCTGAATATTCCTTTTTTCTTCCCAGTAATACGATTTCCAGAACCCGGATAATAACTCCAATAACAAAGATACTCAGGGCAATATTAAAGGCATCACCTCTGACCCAGAGAAGGAAGTCATTGGCATTGCTGAACAGTTCCATGTATTAGCTCCTTCATTGCTTGTCTTTATTCAAACTAGTCTTTATTCAAACTAAAGTCATCCACTGAAATTTCACTATGCTGCGCAACTGCCGTGGATTTTGTTTTTTGATGCACAAAACCCGCAGCAGCACCCACTGCAACCCCGGCTGCAGCGGCATAGCCTGCTGCTCTTGCATAGTCACCGTCTGGAATGGACAGCGCCTGATAAAAACTGCCCGCATCCCAGAAGTTCGGTTCTGAGCAACCCAGGCAGCCATGACCTGATTCCACCGGCCAGCTGGTTTGCTGATTCCATTTCAGCGTGGCACAGGCGTTATAAGTCATAGGACCTTTGCATCCCAGACGATACAGACACCAGCCTTTTTTTGCACCTTCATCATCAAATGTCTCGGCAAACAGACCTTTATCATAGAAAGGGCGACGGTAGCAGCGATCATGGATACTTTGACCATAGAAGACCTTGGGACGGCCCAGCTCATCCAGTTCCGGAATACTGCCAAAGGTTAAGTAGTGTGCCAGCACACCGGTAATAACTGTTGGTATTGGCGGACATCCGGGCACATTGATCACTGGCTTATCTTTAATCAATGATGACACCGACACTGCACCAGTCGGATTCGGCGCAGCATGCGGCAGGCCGCCATAGGCTGAACAGGTGCCGACGGCGATAACAGCAGCAGCACCGGCAACCGTCTCATTGAGCATATCAAGATTGCTGATACCGGCGATGGTTGAATAGCCGGGATCTGCCAGGGGAATGGAACCGTCAACCACCACCAGATATTTGCCATAATTATCCTTCATGGCCTGTTCTCTGGCATGCTCTGCAGCAGCACCTGACGCTGCCTGCAGGGTGTGGTGATAGTCCAGGGAGATATAATCAAAGATCAGCCCTTCAACTGTTGGACTATGTGAGCGCGTCAGAGATTCGGTACAGCCGGTACATTCCTGAAAAGAAAGCCAGATCACTGAAGGCCGTCTGGCGGATTCCAATGCCTTGGCAACAGTCGGTATCATTGCCGGCGGCAATGCCATGAGTGATGTTAAGGCGGTACAATATTTTAGAAAACCACGTCGTGTGATCCCCTGCTGCTGCAGTAATTCAAAAAGTGTTTTTTTATTCATCATCCTGATCCTGCTGTTATTCTTAGTTCAAGATTGTTTATATAAGTTCAAGGCTGTTGCAAACGTTCAAGGCTGTTTTTTACATCTTCATATTGTGCATAAATCATATCGGGCATATAGGTTATTTCAATTAATTTGCCTATTATTTCATCTTGCTGATTGTAATGAGTCACTATCCAGATACCACTGAAACGAGTTTCATAAAAGCTGCTCTTTCCCAGCGCATTCAGTTCAACGCTGATTTCTCCCCGGCCAAGGTATTCTTCCAACCTGGTTTCTTCTCCAGGTGACCAGGGCATGGCGCGCAAATCAATACAATGAGTTTTGTTTTGCTGCAGAAGCTGCTCCAGAGCAAATTTAATTTCGCTTAGAATACTCTGCAGATTACCGCTATCATAGTCAGGCGTTTCTACCTGAACTTTTATCTCTGCTAATGAATCAAAGCTCACAATAGATTCTCTTCCGCTTTTTGTTTATCGCTGATGGCTTTTAGTTGGCTGATGGCTCCCCATTGTTCCAATATCTGTTTTATCTGAATTTCTGCCGCAGGCAGGGCTTGCTGAACCACCGCAGTCAGCTCACAGCCCCAGTCAATACTCTCGGGTTGAATACCAATCAGGGCACGTTTTTCAGGCAACTGATCAACCAGTCTGCTCATATCAAATAAATCCTGCAGGGAAACTTCATGAACACTTTTACCCGGCTGGGAAAGAAATTCATCCATTGCCTGATCCTGCAGACAATAGACTGTACCGGGTGATTGATTTAAATTGATGGCATCCAGCACAATTAAATCCTGATCAGCCTGTATACTGGCGAGTAAATCAAAACTCAGTGTGCCGCCATCGATCATCTCTATCTTGTCACATGACTGCCATTGCGGATTCTGTTCCTCGATGTAATTGAGCAGATGGATACCAATGCCTTCATCTTTTAGTAACGTATTGCCAATACCAAGAATCATTGCCATAAAACATCCCGTTTATAAAGGTTTTGTAAACATCTTTCAAGTTTAGCTCAGGGCTTTTAAATTGAGCTCAGGGCTGTAAAATTAAACTACCTCACTCTAACCATAGTTTTTTTATGGAGATATACAAGGTATTTTAGAATTTTTGAAGCTTCCAATGATCTAACTCAATTTTTAATCAGGAATTAGCACTTTATATTTATTTTTTTGTCATATACTTAGGATATGATAACAACAAAGGTGTTTCTATGTGTCTTGGTATCCCAATGAAAATTCTGGAAATCAATCAGTTTATGGCTCGCTGTGAGGCTAAGGGGATTGAGCGTGATGTCAGTTTATTTATGCTGCAGGATGAAGTAACCCAAGTGGGCGATTATGTTGTTGTCCATGTCGGCTATGCCATCCAGAAAATGTCTGAAGCAGAAGCAGCAACAGCCTGGCAGATCTATGATGAAATGCTCTCTCTTGAGGATCAGGCTCTGGTAGACAAAGACAATGCATGAACTGTCCATTTGCCAGAGCATTATTGAGCAGGTAACACAAATTGCCCTGCAGAATAACGCCCAAACTGTGACCAGAATAGTTGTCCGGATTGGACCATTATCAGGTGTAGAAGCAGCCTTATTAGAGCATGCATTTCCCCTTGCCAGTGCTGGTAGTATTGCTCAGGATGCTATCTTAGAAACACAGTGTTTACCCATCCGAATAAGGTGTAATATCTGCGCTAATGAAAATGAAGCAAGCATCAATCAACTACTTTGCAGTGCCTGTGGTGCCTGGCAAACCAGCTTGTTAAGTGGTGATGAAATGTTATTGGAATCAATTGAACTGGAAAAAAACGAGGAGGAGTCACATGTGTGATACCTGTGGTTGTAATGTCACCGAGGCCAATCGCAGTCTCATTGAAGCAGGCGGTAAACATGCTAAAACTGAAGGCGGCAGTGAAGCGGTGGAAGTATTACAGAACTTGCTGCATGAAAATAACCATCGTGCGGCCCATAATCGTGAACACTTTGATAAGCACAAAGTCCTGGCCATTAATCTGATGTCCTCACCCGGTTCAGGTAAAACTGCCCTGCTGGAAGCCACAATTGATGCCCTGACTCATGCACAAAAAAAGACTAGCAAAGACAGCGAACAATTATCCATTGCCGTGATAGAAGGCGATCTGGAAACAGAAAACGATGCCCGGCGAATACGAGACAAGAATGTACCCGCGATTCAAATAACCACCGGCAGCGCCTGTCATCTGGATGCCTATATGGTTCACGATGCCCTGCACGAGCTGGCGTTAGATGGTCTGGATATTGTGTTTATTGAAAATGTGGGCAATCTGGTCTGCCCTGCCAGTTTTGATCTGGGACACCACCTGAATGTTACCCTGCTTTCCGTTACTGAAGGCGATGATAAACCAGCCAAATATCCTGTGATGTTTCGAGGTTCTGATTTAATCCTTGTAACCAAAACTGATTTACTGCCCTTTCTGGATGATTTCGATGTCAGTAAAGCAGAAAAAAACATCCGCAATCTGGCCAATCCGGCACCGGTTCTGCAACTCTCTGCACGAAAAAATCTTGGTATGGAAGAGTGGATTTCATGGTTAAAACATCAAATAAAGCATTACAAAGCTCATTTGGCACAAGGCGAAACTGTTTTACCAATGATTCAAAAAGATACTATACATAAAGATCAGAGTGAGAAAAATTATCAGCATCAACACAGTCATACTCATAGTTAGTGAGCATTTCTGATGTAGAAACCATCTATGAATATAGGATGTATTATTTTGTTCGGACTGCGTCAAATCACAAAATAATACATCCTATATTCATAGACTCAGTATTCACCATTTTGGAACAATTATTCCTTAACGAGAGGCTAAGGCAATCACAAATATTGATGCAAAATCCTGGCTTTTAATGATCAATGAGCAGATGGCATCAGCTCTGACTCAGGAAAAGTTAGCAGGCAGAACGATTAAAATTATGAATGTCTGCGGCGGCCATGAACGTTCCATTTCTATGGCGGGTATTCGCAATGCCCTGCACCCGCAAATTGAACTCATACCAGGCCCTGGCTGCCCTGTCTGTATCTGTCCCGAAGAAGATATTTATCTGGCCATTCAACTGGCTCTGCATGAAGATATTATTCTGCTTGCTTTTGGCGATATGCTCAGAGTTCCCGTCAATGTCGGTAAAAAATCCATCCGCACCTTACAGCAGGCAAAGGCTTCCGGCGCTGATGTGCGTGCTATTGCCTCGCCACTGGAAGCGCGACAAATTGCCCGGGATAATCCACACAGAAAAATTGTTTTTTTTGCCGCAGGGTTTGAAACAACCACAGCCCCGACTGCAGGACTCATTGCAGAAGGCATTCCAGACAATTTATTATTGCTGCTTTCAGGACGCTTAACATGGCCTGCAGTTGCCATGCTGCTGCAGTCAGATTCGCCGGGATTTGATGCTCTGATTGCCCCTGGTCACGTTGCTACTGTCATGGGGTCTAATGAATGGCAGTTTGTTATTGACCAGCACCACTTACCTGCAGCGGTCGCCGGATTCAATACTGAAAGCCTGCTGGCGGCTTTTTACTCCGTCATACGACAAAAACTGGAAGATCGACTCTTTCTGGATAATTGCTATCCGCAACTCGTTAAAGATGAGGGTAATATATCGGCTAAAAACCAGCTGAAAAAAACCATGGATATTGGAGATGCCAACTGGCGTGGTATCGGCATTATTCCCGGCTCAGGTTTTCAACTCAAAGCTGAATACAGTCAGCACAATGCCCGGCTGATTTTCCCGGATCATGATAAAAAATCACGTCGTCATATTGGTGAGATGCCGGCCGGCTGTGATTGTGCCAGTGTGGTTCTGGGTAAAAAATATCCAAATCAATGCAAACTCTATGGCAGG
>DAOVUK010000135.1 GCA_030632625.1 Gammaproteobacteria bacterium | reverse complement strand
CTTACTGGCTGCCGGGCATATCAATACTGATATCAACCCCGTTGGTCTGCACCATCAGCTGACCCTGCATGCTGTTATCCCGGCACCCGATACCATTTTTTCTGGTGTAAAAAAACTGGCACCCGGGACAACAATTAAAATCGATGCCAGCGGTGGCATGAAATACCATCGTTACTGGCATCTCAAAGCAAGCCGTGATCCTGATAAGTCCGACTGGTCTGAAGCAGACTGGACTCAAGCCATTCATGACAGTCTGATGGAGGCTGTGAAAAAGCGCCTGAGCGTTGCCGATGTGCCGGTCGGTGTTTTATTGTCAGGTGGTCTGGACTCGAGTTTATTAGTCGCGCTACTGGCTGAAGCGGGTGTACATGATCTGCGCACATTCTCCATTGGTTTTAATGATATTGGTGATGAGCAGGGCAGTGAATTTGAGTTCAGTGATCAGGTGGTTGAACGTTATGCAACACGGCATCACAAATACATGATCCCTAATCATGCGGTACTGGACCGGTTACCGGAAGCTATTACTCATATGTCAGAGCCAATGGTTGGTCAGGATGCCGTGGCATTTTATTTACTCTCAGAGAAAGTTGCTCAGGAAGTAAAAGTGGTACAAAGCGGTCAGGGTGCTGATGAAGTGTTTGCCGGTTATTTCTGGTATCCGCAAATGGCAGAGGCGGCTGCTCATAATGGTGATCGTAGAAAAGAGGGGGATGAGCTGGAACATTTTGCCCCCTATTATTTTGATCGCCATCATGATGAATTTTTACAGGCTGTGAATAAACGTTATCATGGCAAAGATCACACCAGTGAGCTGGTGAACAATTTACTGACAGCGCCTTATGCGGATGACTTTCTCGATAAAGTGCTGCGTATGGATACCACCACTTTGATTGTTGATGATCCGGTTAAACGAGTTGACAACATGACCATGGCCTGGGGACTGGAAGCCAGGGTCCCGTTTTTGGATCACCAGCTGGTTGAGCTGGCCGCTCAGATGCCATCTCAGTATAAAATTGGTCAGCATGGCGGCAAGCATGTGCTAAAAAGTATCGCCCGGGGTAAAATTCCCGATGCTGTGATTGATCGCCCCAAGGGCTATTTTCCCATGCCGGCATTAAAATATGTCCGGGGGGAATTTCTGGATATGATGTCCGATGTGTTGACGTCACAGCGTTGTCGGGAGCGGGGTGTGTTTGAGCCGGCCTATATTCAACGCCTGTTGAAAAATCCGGAGTCAGAAGAGAATATGACGCGCCTCAAAGGCAGCAAACTCTGGCATATGGCCCTGCTGGAAATGTGGTTGCAAACTCATATTGGTTAAACTGATTTATTTAGGTTAAAACATCTCTTGAAAAAAAATAGGGCAGCCCTTATATTAGGATTAACTGATTAAATTAGTCAACTTTGTAACCAATTTTTTCTAACTAGTGTTCATCCGTAAATAAGGCGAATAAATTCGCCCCTACAATTGTGAATTCATAAGCCATTGAATAGTTTGTTTTTTCTCTGTAGGGGCGAATTCATTCGCCTAAAACTGTCAATTAAGGATGGACACTAACCAACATTTTTATTAAAAGAGATGAGGCCAGACCTATGGACGTTATGCAACGTATTGATGATGCCGTCAAAAGCAATTCGATTGTAATTTTTATGAAAGGCACACCACAAATGCCTTCTTGCGGGTTTTCTGCCCGAGCTGCGGAAGCTTTGATTAATACTGGTGTTGAATTTTCCTATGTCAATGTCCTGACCGATCCGGAAATTTTTGAAAATCTGCCGCGCTATGCTGACTGGCCGACATTCCCGCAAATTTACATCAATCATGAATTAACCGGTGGTGGCGACATTATTCTGGAAATGTTCCAGAATGGTCAGCTGAAAACTGTCTGCGAAGAAGCCGTTGCTGCTGACGCTGAAAAGTCTTAAATTCACCAAACTCCCTAAAAGCAGGGAGGAGATTTGCATGTAGAGACGTTGCATACAGAGACGTTGCATGCAACGTCTCTACTGGTCTTAAAATCAATCGTCGCCAATCCGCTTAAATATTGTGTGGCTGCAGGAAGAACAGGGTGGAATACGTCCTGACTTGAGAAAATGCAGTTCTTTACCACAATTTGTACACACCAGGGTGCCGATGCCGGTGACTTCACCGGTATGCCATTCATTGGCTGTTTCTTTTAAATGCTCCAGTTCCTGACGTGTTTGATCCGCCATATTGGAAAACACAGAAAGTAATTTTTCTTCAACCCGATTCAGGTCAAATTCCAGCCATTCTTTAAAACTTTTATTATTACCTTCCATTTTTACCGCAGCATCATGCAGGTCACGTTTGACATAGCGGGAAATAAGGTCAATTTCTTCTTTGCTCCACTCCTGCAGTTCTGCTAAAAACTCTTCAGCATCTTTTACTCCATTGATGATCATGGGACCTGCTGTTTCATCGGCTTTTTCAGTCCATTCTGAGAGCTTATCCAGCATGGTGTTATAACCTTTGACTAACTTGTCAGCGGTGCCTTCAAAATTATTTTTCTGCTTGGTTTCCCGGCTCATATGTTTATCCTTTGAAATAAGGTTCAGGTTTAACTTAAGTATAGCTGAAAATGAAATTACTTGAATAAAAATTAATGCTATAATTCTTCGCCATATTAAAAATTATAAGAAAAGTTTTAGACCCAGGAACCACAATCAATGAGCCAGGCGTATAACCCGCAGCAGATTGAGCTTGAAGCACAACGCTATTGGGAAGAAAACCGGTGTTTTAATGTCACCGAAGATGAGAGCAGGGAAAAATACTATTGCCTCTCTATGTTCCCCTACCCCAGTGGACAGCTGCATATGGGACATGTACGAAATTATTCTATTGGTGATGTATTGTCACGTTTTATGCGCATGCAGGGTAAAAACGTGCTGCAGCCAATGGGCTGGGATGCCTTTGGTCTGCCGGCAGAAAATGCAGCGATGAAACACCAGGTTGCTCCGGGAAAATGGACGCGTGAAAATATCTCCTATATGCGTGATCAGTTGAAACGTCTGGGTTTTGCTTATGACTGGGATCGCGAAATTGCTACCTGTGATCCCGATTACTATCGTTGGGAACAATGGTTGTTTACCCGCCTGTTTGAAAAAGGGGTAGTGTACAAAAAGAATGCCATAGTGAACTGGGATCCGGTCGATCAGACGGTATTAGCTAATGAACAGGTGATCAATGGCCGCGGCTGGCGCTCAGATGCTCTGGTTGAGCGTAAAGAAATTCCTCAGTGGTTTTTGAAAATCACTGATTATGCGGAAGAATTGTTAACGGATCTGGAGCAGCTGGATGGCTGGCCTGAACAGGTTCGTATCATGCAGAAAAACTGGATTGGTCGTTCAGAAGGGGCTGAAATTTCTTTTGCTGTGGTCGATACTGATGAAGTGAACGGAGAAACAGTTAAAGTCTTTACTACCCGTCCGGATACCCTGATGGGTGCCAGCTATGTTGCGGTTGCTGCAGAACATCCCCTGTGCCTGAAAATGGCGGAAAATAATGCCCGGCTGCAGGATTTTATTGCTGAAGCCAAGGTGATGTCTACTGCAGAAGCCGATATGGAAACCATGGAAAAGAAAGGCATGGATATTGGTCTCAAAGCCATTCATCCGCTGACCGGTGAACAGCTCCCGGTTTATACCGCTAATTTTGTACTCATGGGTTATGGTGAAGGTGCTGTGATGTCGGTACCTGCTCATGACCAGCGTGATTATGAATTTGCCCAAAAATACGGACTGCCGATTAAGCAGGTTATCGCGCCTGCTGAAGGCTCTGATGACTTGAACTGTGATTTAGAGCAGCAGGCTTTCACTGAACAAGGTGTACTGGTGAATTCTTCAGAATTTGATGGTTTGACTTCATTAGAAGCAATGTCAAAAATCCCTGAAGCACTGGAAAAAATCAACAAAGGTAGTAAGCGGGTTCAATATCGCCTGCGTGACTGGGGAGTGTCCCGGCAACGCTACTGGGGAACCCCCATCCCTATCATTAACTGTCCTGAATGTGGTTCCCTGCCGGTACCGGAGGCAGATTTACCGGTCATATTACCCGTTGATGTGGTGATCACCGGAGAAGGCTCGCCGATTAAGAGTATGCCGGAATTTTATCAGTGCAAGTGCCCTGAATGCGGTGCCGATGCTGAGCGTGAAACCGATACCTTTGATACCTTTATGGAATCATCATGGTATTACGCACGTTACTGTTCGCCTGGTAATGATAAGGCCATGCTGGATGACCGGGCTAAATACTGGGGACCGGTGGATCAATATGTGGGCGGTATCGAACATGCTATTCTGCATTTGCTCTACTCGCGTTTCTTTCATAAACTGATGCGTGATGAAGGTCTGGTTGATGGTGATGAACCATTTAAAAATCTTTTGACTCAGGGCATGGTGCTTAAAGACGGTGCCAAAATGTCCAAGTCAAAAGGCAATACGGTTGATCCTCAGGGTATTATTGATAAATATGGTGCTGATACGGCACGTTTATTTATGATGTATGCGGCACCACCGGAGCAGTCACTGGAATGGTCTGATAGTGGTGTTGAAGGACAGTTTAAGTTCCTCAAGCGTTTATGGAAAACTGTCACTGAACATATCGCTGCCGGGTCAGTTGTTAGCCTGAATATTGAGCTGCTGGATAAAGACGGCAAAAAACTGCGCCATAAATTACATCAGACCATCAGTGCTGTTGAAGATGATATTGGCCGTCGTCATACCTTTAATACCGCCATTGCCAAAGTGCGTGAATTGTTAAATATGATGGATAAAATGTCGGCAGCTCTGGATAAATCTGAGCAGGGCAGAGCATTAAAACAAAATGTACTGGAGCACGTATTGTTGATGTTATCACCCATTATTCCACATATCAGTCACCGTTTGTGGCAACTTATGGGGCATGATGGTGCGATAGTGGATGAGTTGTGGCCGCAAGTCGATGAGTCTGCTCTGGTGGAGGAATCCATTCAATATATTATTCAGGTGAATGGTAAATTGCGGGATAAACTGGAAGTTTCAGCAGACACTGATAAACAAAGTATTGAGAAACTGGCGCTTGAAACAGCCGGTGCAATTCGCAATATCGAAGGTAAAACCATACGAAAAGTCATTGTTGTACCAGGTAAACTGGTTAATATTGTGGCAAATTAGGAAGCATGATGAAACGAATAAAACATATTAGAGCCCCTTTTAACGCTCTGCCTGGAGAATACTTTAAAGCTGGCAGTCTTGTGCTGTTAATGCTGATCATGGTTAGCGGTTGTGGTTTTCAGTTACGCGGTGATATTGTTTTACCCCCATTATATGAACGGGTCCATGTTGTCAGCAGGGGGCATTCTGATGTGGGTCGTGCTTTGTCAGAAGCGCTGGAAAATGTCGGTAGTCAGATAGTTTCTTCTCCCCAGGCTTCAACCTCTGTGGTTACCGTATTATCAAGCGGCACTCAGCGTAAAGCACTCAATGTCGCTGGTAAATCAGTTCGGGAATATGAATTGCAGCTGGACATATCCTTTGTGGTACAGGATCATAAAGGCGTACAGCTTGCTGAGCAGCAGACAGTGAGTGTTATCCGTAATTTCCAGAACGATCCCAATGATGTGCTGGGTAAAGATAACGAAGAACAGACAATTCGCAGGGAAATGATGCAGCCGGCTATTATTCAAGTGCTGCGTCGCATGAAAGCTATCGCCAAATAAATTTTATTTAACATAAAATGAGCCTCTGTCTTGCTATTTTGATGTCAGCAAAGCGACAGGGGCTAATTTTCCTGGCTGAGGGCTCTTATGCAAATAAGACCAGATCAACTTCGAAATAATCTCAAAGCAAGACAGTATCCGCTTTATATGGTTTGTGGTGAAGAGCCGCTGCAGCACCGGGAAGCAGTTGATATGCTGCGTAAGGCAGCAAAATATTATGGCTATGAAGAGCGGGAAAGTTATACAGCAGATGCCGGTTTCGACTGGAATCTACTGCTAATTGCTGCAAATGAACTGTCTTTATTTGCCAGTAAAAAATTAATTGAGCTTCATCTGCCCTCAGGGAAGCCTGCTGATAAGGGGGCTGCCTTAATCCAGTACTGTGAAAACCTGCCGCCTGATATTATTCTGTTAATTATCGCCGGTAAAGTTGAAGCAGCGACCAGAAAGAGCAAATGGTATAAAGCGGTTGATAATGTGGCGGGTATTATTTCTGTCTGGCCAATTGAAGGTCAGCAGCTTAATCAGTGGCTGCAGCGTCGTCTGCAAGCCAAAGGACTGGCTTTAGGTGTTGATTCAATACAATTAATTAATGATCGGGTGGAAGGCAATCTGCTGGCTGCCGATCAGGAAATTGAAAAGTTAAGCCTTTTATATCCGCCTCTTTCATCAACAGCGGCATCAGAGAATGGTCAGCAGATGCAGCCTCAGCTAATAAGCCTGGATTATGAACAGGTGTCAGAGGCTGTTTTTGATAATGCCCGATATAACCTGTTTGATCTGTTCGATTGTGCTCTGTCAGGCGATTTAAAGCGGGCCTCACGAATGCTGTATGGCCTGCAGCGTGAAGGCTTGTCGATTATTTTAATTATGTCACTATTTGCCAGAGAGGTACGAATGCTGGCAAAAATGTCAGCGGTTCTCTATCCGGCAACAGGGCAGCAGCTGAATATTGATGCAGCAATGAAAGGTGTTTATATCTTTCCCAAACGCAAATCTCTGATTGTTCAGACCTTGCGCAATACTCGACCGGAGCTTTGGCAAAACTTACTCAAGCACCTCCTGCAGGCTGATAAAATGGCAAAAGGTGCACAAGCAGGGGACCCCTGGGACATGATGCAGTTGATTTTAGCTCGTGTTGCGGGTAAAAGTTACTTATGAACGCTAATTACAATAATTGAACTATATTGGGTGTGGAAATACTATGAACATAAAACAATACATGACTCAGGTGGGTCAACGGGCACGTCAGGCTTCCAGAGCACTGGTTAAAGCCAATAGTAATACGAAAAATAAAGCCTTACTGGCGATTGCTGATCTGCTGGAATCATCAATGACGACATTGATAGCAGAAAATGACAAAGATTTGTCTGCCGGTAAAGAAAAAGGACTGGATGATGCATTACTGGATCGTCTGGCGCTTAATGAAGAACGTATTCAGGGTATGGCTGAAGGGCTGCGGCAGATTGCCGCCCTGCCTGATCCGGTGGGTGAAATATCGGATATGAACTATCAGCCATCGGGGCTGCAGATCGGTAAAATGCGGGTGCCTTTAGGTGTGATCGGCATCATTTATGAGTCCCGACCTAATGTCACTGCAGATGCGGCGGCACTGTGTATGAAATCAGGCAATGCGGCTATTTTACGCGGTGGTTCAGAAGCACTTAACTCTAATCAGGCGATAGCAGTCTGTATTAAGCAGGGACTGGAACAGGCCGGTCTGCCATCCGATGTTGTACAGGTGATTGAAACTACGGATAGAGAAGCAGTCGGTGAATTAATTACCATGCAGGAATATGTGGATGTTATCGTGCCTCGCGGCGGTAAAGGACTGATAGAACGTATCAGCGGTAATGCCCGGGTGCCCGTCATTAAACATCTTAATGGTATTTGTCACGTGTATATTGATGGTAAGGCCGATCGTAAAAAGGCCATTGATATTGCCTACAATGCTAAAACCCATCGT
>DAOVUK010000070.1 GCA_030632625.1 Gammaproteobacteria bacterium | reverse complement strand
CCAACCCTTCGCCGATGAGATCTCTCGGTTCGGTGGCTATCGGGGCATTTTTCATATCGTTGACGGTAAGCGTTGGCGCCATCCGTTTAGCTGGGACGATGAGTTCGCTGATGTGCATGATATTGACCACACTAACTGGCGCTTAAAGATGTCCGATCCAGTTGATTGGGAGCGTCGAGATGCCTGGACAAATAACCACGATCTTTGGCGCAAGGTGGCCGATCTTATTAAGATACGTAAAACGCATCCCGCATTATTACGCAATGAAATCTCATTTTTCTATTTTCATCCCGATTTCAATCGCAATGAAGGAACCCGGGTAATGGCTTATTGCCGGACAGTGTTGAGGTCAGCACGCTGTATTGCAAAAAAATGATGAGGGCTCAGTTCGATTGTCACTTGACTCGTTTCAGCTTAGCAGAACCTTGAACATATTGGGATATTGGCAAAGAGATCACTGTAAGGGGACTTGTTGACTACTCGTCTATTGGAACTTTAACAAGGGATGGTAAATTGAACGATATCTTCATTTCCTATGCGCGCGAAGATCTGGAATTCGTAGCCCAAATGAGTGATCGTCTGCAAGCGCTTGGCTTGACCGTATGGGTTGATACGGAGGGGCTCTATGTAGGTGAGGAATTCTGGCCTGGAATTACCGCTGCGATCGAAGCAGCCGACTACTTCATTTTCGTCATTAGCGCGGAGTCTTCCACCTCGGAGTGGTGTAAGCGGGAAGCCGATCATGCAGCGAAGTATAATAAACAAATTCTACCGGTTTGTTTTCAGGAATGTGATCCAGAACAGCTCCCGGACTCGATCAGATCGCGTCAGTGGATAATTCTCCAGGGTGTGGAGGCTGCCGACGAAGTTGTCAACCGAATAAAAGAGGCTGTTGGTGCCGATCCAGAATGGCTTCGTGAGCATACCAGGCTACTGGTCCGTGCCCGCCGCTGGGAAGAAAATGGCGAAGATAAAAGCTTGACAATGCGTGGCCGTGAATTACAAGAGGCAGAGGCGTGGCTGGCTAACGCAGCAGACAAGCAACCAGAAGTTACATCATTACATATCCGGTTTATAACCATTAGCCGCAAGGTGGTTACCAAACGCCAATTCCTGACTCTGGCATCGGTAAGTTTTGCACTGGTACTTGCGTTAGTGCTTGCTGTCATTGCCTGGTATATGCGTGAGGTTGCCGAAGACCGACGCAAAGTGGCTGTCGCACGGCAACTGGCAGCGGAATCCGAACTAACACGCGATATGACGGGCACTGGCCTGGAACGTAGTCTATTGCTCGCGGTGGAGTCTCTGAATACCAGTGCAACTTTTGAAGGATATATGGCCTGGGCAGGGTCTATGGATCTGATGCCTGGGAAGGCCGTTACCCTGAGTCATGAAGGTGCGGTAAGAGTCGTTGCGTTTAGTGCTGATGGTAAATACGTGGTCAGTTCAGCTCGTAAAAATGATACCCGAATCTGGGATGCCCAGGATGGCAAACTCTTGTTTAAGTTAGCCACAGGTAGCGGCGTAACAAAGTTGGCATTCAATACGGATGCGGCCTGGTTGGCGTCTGCGACGTGGGGTGGGCGATTAGCTGTTTGGCGGACTGACAATGGTGAACGTTTACTCGAGTATGATCGCCAGGGTGGCGTCACAGCGATGACGACGAGTCCCGATGGTCGTTATGTTGCAACTGGTCATAATGGTGGCGATATTATTGTTTGGAATCCTGATGATGAACAAGCAATCCTGGAGCTGCAACTCGGCGTAAAAATTACCGCGATTGCTTTTGATCCGCAGACAAAGAGGTTGGCGTTTGCAACGGCTAATGGTACTGTCCATCTGTGGAGTCTTGATGACAAAAAGGAAATCACGACATTGAGCCATGACTGGAATATCGCAGCATTGGCGTTCAATCCCGAGGGCACAATGATGGCCACTGGTGCTGATTGTATGCAGGATGATCGCCGATGTACCACGGCCATCACTGTTTGGGATCCAGCAAAGGGCGAACGACTCAGCACAAAATATATGAAAGGACGCATTGACCAGTTGCAGTTCTCTACCGACGGCCAGGAGCTATTTGCTGTGGGTGACAGCGGAGCCTACGCCAGGTGGAGTGTCTGGCGTTGGCTGGAACGGTCATCGGGTATTCTTCCTGGCGCGAAAATTGTTACCATGAGTCCGGATGGTCGCTGGTTAGCAACCGCTGGTAGTGACCAAACCGCGCGGATTTGGGATGCATCGGACGGCAGCGAGGTTGTTCGCATGAGACATCAAGGGGATGTGTTAAGTCTTGACTTCTCTGCGGATGGGCGCAGGCTGGTGACGGGTACCCTGGATGGGAAGGTATTTATTTGGCCTGCACCTCAGGGTCGTGCTCATATGAAGTTTTTCCATGACCGATTGGGGAATTCAAAAGGGGTGGAAGATTTATCCCTCAGCCCAGGAGACAAGCGTTTACTGGCTACCGGTGGAATAGATAAGACTGTGCGCATCTGGGATATGATTACTGGTGATGAACAAATACGCATCAATCACGAATATTCACTGGGGCGCATAGAGTTTTCACCGGACGGAAGACTCCTGGCGTCTGCGGCCAATTGTTTATTCGGTTGTAAAGAGATTGTTCTTAATTTGTCAGATGTTGAAACCGGCAAACAGCTTTACCGGCTGAAGCACGAATCCGCTATTAAGGATATTGCCTTCTCTCCCGACGCTGAAATAATAGCCACCGGAACCCTGAATGGCAAGGTCCGTCTTTGGTCAACCACAAGTGGTGAGCTAACTGACAGCTTCGATTTTCCTTACAGACATGAAGTCAAAGCATTGGACTTCAGCCCTGATGGTACACTTTTGGCCGCGGCAGAAGGCTGTCCGCCGTATCAAACCTGTAAGGCAGCGGTAAAACTTTGGGCACTCGGTACTGGCCGGATCGAAACCCAACTGAGCCACAATGATGGTGTCCGCGCCATTGTCTTTAGTCCTGAGGGCGAGACAATTGCAACTGCCAGCTCGGATCTTAATCTGAGACTATGGGATACAGCTACCGGTACGCAGCGTTGGCAGATGAAGCTTGAACACCCGGTAAACAGTTTGCTGTTCAGCCCCGATGGACATTCGCTTGCGGCTGGAGGAACGGGAGGGCAGGAAGGTACCATCGCTGGCATGTTGTATGTTTTCGAAGCAACGAAAGCAAAAGAGATGTATCGTATTCCCCATGAGTGGCCGGTTACTCGCGTGGCGTTCAATACTTCCGGAAATTTATTGGCATCAGCAACCAGTGAGAATACCTATACCTCTGGGCAACGTGGCTGGCGTGCCCGCATCTTCGAAGCTAAGACCGGCACGGAAGTGGCCCGTATGGATCAAAGTCATCCTGTGCTGGATATACAGTTTAGCTGGGATGATCGCTGGTTGCTCACCGCTGGGCGTGATAATACTGCAGCCAGGTGGGCGTGGCAGTCCACCGATTTGATAGAACTTGCCTGCGAGCGACTTACCCGTAACTTGAGTGATGATGAATGGCAAGAGTATTTAGGTGATGAAGTGTATCGCGATACCTGCCCAGATCTGTCCAGGCCTGAGAGCCTGCCAATACCACCAGGTAAGCGCTACTTACGAATTATCCCCGGTAATATAAAGAAATAGACTGAGTTGTAAAATATTTAATGGATAAGCATATAGTGTAAGCATTTTAACTTACTTTAAAGGAGTAAGATATATGTCACAGCACGTTTTCATTGTAATGCCTTTTGGCGAAAAAGAAGGCATCAACTTTAATGAAATCTATCAGGATTTAATTAAGCCGGCGTTATTAGAAGTGGGCCTTGAACCCTTTCGTGCCGATGAGGAAATTTTACCCGGTGATATTCGTGCCGATATGTTTCAGGAATTATTGATGGCTGATTTGGTAGTTGCAGACCTGTCTATTAACAATCCAAATGCATGGTATGAATTGGGTGTTCGACATGGATTACGTTCCCATGGCATAGTGCAAATTCGCTCTGGAGAACTCAAAATACCTTTTGATGTCTGTGTGGATCGAACCTTACATTATCATTTGCAAGATGGTGTTCCCGACCCAGCTTATATCAAAACTGATCGCGCTGCATTGGGGAAAGTAGCACTGGAAACCTTGCACATGAATCCTCGGCGACGACCTGTAAGTCCGGTTTATCAATATTTACCTTCCCTGCAAGAACCGGACTGGAAATCCTTGCGTGGTAAAGATACGGATGAGTTCTGGCATAACTATGAGCAATGGTCTGACAGAGTTGAAGTTGCGCGTAAGAACGATAAACCGGGCGATATTCTGGTACTCGCCGATGAAGCTCCAAACTATGCTTTAAAATTGGAAGGTTATCGCACAGCCGGTAATGCCTTACTCAGTATGGGACAGTTCGCTTTTGCGTTGGAGCAATTTGACAAGGCGCTGGATATCAATCCTGACGATCTGGAAAGTGCTCAAAAAAAAGGTGTCACCCTGGGACGTTTAAATAAAACCTTTGAATCAGAGCAATGGTTAAAAAATTTATCAAAAGAACATCCTCATGATGCCGAAACCTGGGCATTATTGGGGCGATCGGAAAAGGATCAATGGCTCAGTTTATGGTGGGATGAAAATAAATCTTCCGAAGCCATGTTCGATGATGCAGCTTATGAAAGCGCCCAATTAGATCAAGCAATTCAAGCCTATCGCCAGGGTTTTATAGAACAGCCAAGGAGTTATTATGCAGGGATTAATGCCCTGACATTATCCTATGTTTTAAAACATTTGCTGGAACATGATGGCCATGAGAAAGAAAATGAGGATGAATTGAAAGCACTGGATGGAGGTGTTCGCTGGGCAACGACCAGTGAATTGACCAAAGAAGATTTAAACAAACCTGACTATTGGGCGAGGGTCACATTGGCCGACCTTGAGCTGCTAGGCAGTGATATCAGCACCATTGAAAAAGCGTATAAGCACGCGATTACTGCAGCAAGACGGAACTGGTTTGCGTTAGATTCATCCAGGCAACAACTCAAATTATTGCAGGATTTGGCCTTTCGGCCAGCAGAGGTAGCGGCTGCTATCGCCGTGTTTGATCGTGCCATTGCCAGAATCGAAGAGCCGAAAAAAGACTGGACTCCAGGCAAAGTTTTTTTATTCAGCGGCCACATGATTGATACCTCTGAACGTGAAACAGCGCGTTTTCCCAAAGAAAAAGAGTCGATAGCAGTTGCTGCCATTGTGAATCAGTTAAAAGCTCTGGATGCTGGTCCGGAAGACCTGGCTCTATGTGGCGGTGCTTGTGGTGGCGATCTCATTTTTGCTGAAGCCTGTCTCGAACTGAAGCTGCAGTTACAATTACGTATTCCTTTTGATATTCCTGAGTTTTTACAAAATTCAGTCAGCTTTGCCGGGGATAACTGGCAAGAACGATTTTATACGAGTAAAAACAATCCAAACACAAAGCTATTAATCATGCCCGATGAATTGGGCGAATTACCCGCACACATCAACCCGTACGAACGCAACAATCTCTGGCAGCTTTATTCTGCTATTTCGTGGGGAGCTGAAAAAGTGCATTGCATCTGTTTATGGGATGGTAAGGGCGGTGATGGACCAGGAGGGACGCGGCATATGCATAACTCTGTTAAAAAGCATTCAGGTAAAGTTTATGTTCTGAATACTAAGACTCTATTTAATACTGACACACAGGGAGATTAAGGTAATGACTTTACAACAAAAAATCAATGTAACATCGCAAAAAAAAATTTTAACTCTGGACGGTGGTGGTATCCGTGGCATGATAACGGTTGAAATACTTAAAGAAATTGAAACGATGCTGCGTAAAGAACTGAAGCAAGATAAAAACTTTGTTTTATCTGACTATTTTGATTATATTTCCGGCACCAGTACGGGGGCTATTATCGCAGCTTGTTTATCCTTAGGCTGGTCGGTCGATAAAATTCGTAAATTCTATATTAACAGCGGCGAAAAAATGTTTGATAAAGCGAGTTTTTTTAAAAAATTAAAATACTCATATGAGGATATAGAGCTCAAAAAGTTATTGCAGCAGGAATTTGGAAAAAAAACCACCTTAGGTAGTCCTAAATTAAAAACCTTATTAATGATGGTGATGCGCAATTCGACCACCGATTCACCCTGGCCGGTGAGTAATAACCCCGGTGCCAGGTATAATAACAAACAGCGTGATGACTGTAATCTTAATTTGCCTTTGTGGCAGTTGATTCGTGCCAGTACTGCAGCACCGACCTTCTTTCCGCCAGAAAAAATCACCTTGGGTAATAAGAAAAAATACCCATTTGTTTTTGTTGATGGTGGTATTACCATGTACAACAATCCCTCATTTCAAACTTTCCTGATGTCGACTTTGGGACCCTATAAGCTCGGCTGGAAAACAGGTGTTGACAAAATGTTGATCATTTCACTGGGAACCGGCACCTGTCCTGAAGCCAATGAAAATTTGAGTCCAGGTGATATGAACCTGATCTATAATGCCAAATCACTGCCTTCAGCTTTGATGTATGCGGCGCTTAATGAACAGGATATCTTATGCCGTTCATTCGGAAAATGTTTATGTGGTAGTGAGCTGGATCGTGAAATAGGCGATCTGAAAAATCAAAACATGAGTTTTCCAGTACAAGCAAAGTTATTTACCTATGCTCGCTACAATGCGGAACTGTCGCGTAAGGGGCTCGATAAGCTTGGACTGTCAAACATTGCTCCTGAAGATGTACAAAAGCTTGACTCTGTTGATCATATTAGCGAACTTCAGCAGGTGGGGAAGGCGATTGCCAAAAAGGTCAGTCGTGAACATTTTAAGGGCTTTATATAATACTATTATGTCGCAGGAATTATGGTTCATCACAAAAGCAGGCATTTTTGTGAAGATTCGGAATTATCAATGCAGTAATAAGTAGTACATCCCGTTAAGAGGAATTGTATGACTAATCACTTCATCTCTGAACCCGGAGATAATATCTTTATCATTATTGAGTGAACGGGCATTGTCAGCTGTCGCTGAACCACAGATATAATTATTACAGTCTGAAATATCTGGATTTGAGAATAAGGATACAGCGGGGCTGGTATAACTCATAATTGTGCCAAAAAGCTCATCGGTACCATAACCGTAAGAATATTCATAATGACCTGAGACGCCACCCGAATGTGCAAGATCATGAGCCAGGCCCATGGTATGCCCTAGTTCATGAGCAAATGCATCATCAGTACAATAGAAATAACTGCCATCACCTGAGTAATCAATATCTACACCATCGCTGACCACAGCAAAAATATGTGCTGAGTTCATATATTTATTTAACATTGCTATACCACAGCCGCCATGAGCACTTTGTTGATATGGGCGAATAAGAATGACCAGATCAGCGCCGGTTTGATTGCGTAAAGCCGCAATATCATTAGCCAGAGTTGAGGTCCCTGATATCGCATCAAGTGCTTCGTTATTTGAAGTTAAGTTACTATAATCAATGAGTTCAGCGGCAACCACCCGGATCTGCATAGCAGCCTGGCTATCCAGATAAGCCTGATTAGACAAAGCAGCCAGGTGATCAATGCGTGTCATTGCGTCATTATTATTAAGCGATTCAAAATCAGCATTATATAAAACCAGAACATCCACTATGGTATTGCCATTGACTGTAGTTGATGCAGCTGCAAGGCTGACACTGTCCTGCTCATAAGATAATAATTCTGTAGTTGCAGATAATAGTGCCTCATCCTGAGGTAATAACGCATCATCACCAAATGGCATCTTGTGCATACCTTGCAGCTCATAATCCATTAAGATCACTTCACCTTTTGATGATTTGATATGCAGGGTGCCTTCCGGTGTAGCAAGACGTCCTTCAACGGTATTCTTATTGAGGGTAAGAATCACTCGGTACTGGAGTCCATAGTCCTTTAAATGGCCAATCCATGTCTTTGCCCTGTTTCCTTTGCGGAGTTTATCAAATACAACAGTATAGACTGTGCCTGACAGGGAAACAAAATCCAGCTCATCACCGGCCTTTGAAGATAGCAGCCTGCTATTCAGGGTGATTGTTTCTTTGCCTGTCGATTTGCTATTATCAACTGAAAATTGCAGCTTGTTTACTGGTGTCTGAGGCTTGTCAGAGATATCAAATAAATTCTGTCTGGCAATAGCTGAGGCAGGGAGTAACAGGGTAAACAATAGTAAAATGCAGAGAATTCTTAATTTTATTAAAGAAATCATTATTGTTCGTTCCAAATGTGATTGAGCTACATTATTGAATCTGCATTATATACAATTAGGCGGGTTTGATTTAGTGAGCCAGGTAGGAAAACCAGCATTGAATTTCCTATCCTTTGTTCTCTTATTCACTCGCCTCCGGTGAACCTTCAGGTGGATAATCAAGTGTATTGCGGTTCTTTTGAAGGTAATCAAGGCTGAAATTCGGGAATGGGAGTTCCTGGGCAGAACACCAGTCTCGTACCTGTTTCTCTGCGCTTTGTTGAAGATCTTTGTCCAGTCCTTCATCGCGGGAATGGTAGACCGTTCTTGATGGAAATGCAAAACCAGTTCCAGACGCTTTAACAATCTTCATTACTCGGAAATAGATGTCTTCCTGGATGGCGCGATATTCATCCCTGTTCGAAGTTTTAATGTCAACTCGGATTTCCACATTAAGTGAAAAATCACCAAAGCCTATGAAACGTACTCTTGGTTCTTCATCAATGATCCTGGGATGGGCGAGCAACATATCGCGCAATGTCGTAATAACATATCTCAATTGATCATCCGTTGTTTCATAACGCAATCCTAAAACCGTCAATAAGAGCATGCGGCTTCGCCTACTATGATTAATAATATGCATCTTGGAGAAATCGGCATTAGGGATCGTGGTTATCGTGCTATCGATGCCGCGAATCTTCGTCGAACGAATACCAATCGCTTCAATAGTACCGATACGTTGCCAGCCTGCTGTCGGATCCTCACCATAACGGCAAAAGTCACCCACACGCACGGGTTTATCAGAAAATAAGTTAAGGCTGCCGATAAAATTTTCAATCGTAGGTTGAGCAGCCAATGCAATAGCAATACCACCCACACCAAGCCCGGCAAGCATACCGTACATCGGAAAGCCTAATTGTTTGAAAACGTATAAGATGATAATAATGACCAATATAATAGCGATAGTCCTGGCAACGAGGCGCAGCAGACTGGCATTGAGGCTTTTATCGGCTATTTTTGGTGAGCTGATAATTATTTCAGCGATGACATGTGAGCCGCTCCAGACTATCCATGCCAGGAGAAAGTAGGTAGTCGCTTCAGACACCAGTATGACGCTCCCGGATACCAGACCCGTCAGGGTGAGATGCAGGTTAGCAAATTCCAGTACCAGCGGTATCATTAGAAGGAGCAGCGGAGTAATGATCAGGTGTATATGACATATGCCGGAGTAATTCGAAAGTCTGCGTTGCATAAGACGATTAATAACCAGCACTATCACCGCTATTACAGCGATTAATATTGCTAGTACTATCCATTTCCATACTGCCTGCTCATAAACACTGTGTTTTAGCCAGTGAGGAAAACTTTCAATGGTACGTGACGAAATGAGCCAGGTCTCCATGCTCAGATAATGACGCATTTCAGAGAAATTTTTGAAAGGAATATCATGCCGGTAAGGAAGTAAACGGGTCTTTTCGTAAAATTCCCCTAAACGCATGATCGTTGCTGAACTGAACAGGAACTGCCCCTCATTTTTACCCTCTGCAACACGTATTAGTGTTATTTCGGTATGAGGAATTGTCCAGCTGATGGATTTAGTTTTTTCTTCCTTATCATTTTTTATCTCAGCATAAGCCGAAGCATCCGGAATATCTGCCTGAGAAGGCAGTTCAATACGAGATAATACTTCGTACAGATAAGTAAGCCCATCAACACCGATGTCATAAGCAGCCGCTGGAGGGATATCGTCCAGGTCGAACGTGCGCAACATTTTTTTAACGTGCTCGATATTTTGCTCAGCGGCTGCTTGACTTGGTGTACTTCGGTAGAGCTCATCTATCTTTTGATAAATTGCATCACCCTCTTTCATGAAGCTGTTCAAAGTCGCTCTGGGACTCGATAGATCCATAGGTTCCAACGGGTATCTGGCATCAGCCATCACAGTGACTGGTGTCCATAGAACGAAT
>DAOVUK010000177.1 GCA_030632625.1 Gammaproteobacteria bacterium | reverse complement strand
GGCTTATCAAACTTTGGACCTTCACCCTGAGCAAAGCGCAGCTGCAGACCCATGGCATCAGGAATTGTAAGAATATCGGAAAACAGAATGGCCGCATCCAGAGCATAACGTTCCAGAGGCTGAATGGTCACTTCACAGGCGAGATCAGCATTCATACACAAGTCCATGAAGCTGCCGGCTTTTTCTCGAGTGGCACGATATTCCGGAAGATAACGACCTGCCTGACGCATCATCCATACTGGCGTCATATCAACAGGTTGACGTAACAGGGCTTTTAGAAAACGGTCGTTCTTCAATTCACTCATTTATTATTTTTCCTGAGACAGAGAGGATTCATATTTATTTTCATAGAAAAGACATTGTAGAGACGTTGCATGCAACGTCTCTACGGTAAAAATCAGACATCCAGATAATCTAAGATACCTTCAGCAGCCTGACGTCCTTCAGCAATAGCTGTGACAACCAGATCAGAGCCCCGAACCATATCGCCGCCAGCAAATACTTTAGGATTTCTGGTCTGATATTTAAACTCCTGCTCCACAGGAGCAACAACACGACCACGTTCATCCTGGGTGATTGCAAAATCATTAAACCACTTTTCGGGACTGGGTCTGAAACCAAAAGCAATGAGTACCGCATCAGCTGGCACTATTTCTTCAGAACCTGCAATCGGTTCAGGACGGCGACGGCCACGTTCATCAGGCTCACCTAATTCTGTGGTGATGAGTTTAATACCGGTCACTTTGCCATTTTCACCAATAATTTCTACAGGCTGACGATTCCAGAGGAATTGTACACCCTCTTCCTTGGCATTCTGAACCTCTTTTTTGGAACCCGGCATATTGGCTTCATCACGGCGGTAAGCACAAAAAACCTGGTCAGCTTCCTGGCGGATTGATGTGCGGGTACAATCCATGGCAGTATCACCGCCACCAAGAACCACTACATTTTTACCTTGCATACTGATAAAGTCTGTTTCGTAGTCATAACAGTTTTTCACATTGGAGACCAGAAAGTCCAGTGCCACATGAACACCGTCCAGTTCTTCGCCAGCAATACCGGCAGTCATGGAGTTATAAGTCCCCATTCCCATAAAGACGGCATCATGCTGATCCAGCAATTCCTGGAATGCTATAGTCCCTTTATCAGAGCTATCACTGACTTTAGTGTTCAGGACAAACTTAACACCCATACCTTCAAGTACTTCACGGCGTTTTTTAACAACGCTTTTTTCCAGTTTGAATTCGGGGATACCAAACATCAATAAACCACCAATCTCAGGATGTTGATCATAGACTATTGGTTTAACGCCATTACGAACCAGAACATCAGCACAGGCTAGTCCTGCCGGTCCGGCACCAATAACAGCCACTTTCTTACCGGTATCCTGAACACCTGAAACATCAGGCCGCCAGCCTTGAGCCAGAGCGGTATCAGTAATATAGCGCTCGACTGAGCCAATAGTCACTGCACCAAAGTCACTGTTGAGAGTACAGGCGCCTTCACAAAGCCTGTCCTGCGGACAGACCCGACCGCAAATTTCAGGCAATGAGTTAGTTCGATGCGACAGTTCTGCTGCTTCTATGATCTTTCCTTCCTGAGCCAGACGTAACCAGTGAGGAATGTAGTTATGCACAGGGCATTTCCATTCACAATAAGGATTGCCGCAGTCCAGACAGCGATCAGCCTGTTCAGTCGTTTGAGCTTGATCGAAAATCTTATATATTTCTTTATATTCTTTGATTCTAATCTCAGATCCTTTTTTAATCGGATCTTTTCGATCTACCTGCATAAACTGGAAAATATTACCCATAATCTTACCTTAAACTAATCTTACCTTAATCCTGAATAAATCAGTCGAATAGCGCCTCAGGCTGCTTCATTAGACAGTATTTCCAATAAACTGTCTATCGATGCTGCTTTTGGCTTCACCAGCCAGAACCTGCCGCTCATGTCAGCGAAATTATCCAGAATATACTGGCCCCATTCACTGCCCGTTGCCTGAACAAACTCTGCTATTTTGCCTTTTAGATAGTGACGATGGGCTTCCATCTGTTCACTGGCAATACGGTTAATATCAATCAGTTCATGGTTATAACGATCAACGAACTGGTTATCTTTATCCAGCACATAAGCAAAACCACCCGTCATACCCGCACCAAAGTTCAGTCCGGTATCACCCAGAACGGTAATCACTCCGCCGGTCATGTATTCGCAACCATGGTCACCAATGCCTTCAACCACTGCATGGGCGCCAGAGTTTCGCACGCCAAAGCGCTCGCCAGCCAGGCCGGCAGCTAATAAAGAACCACCGGTTGCACCATAAAGACAGGTGTTGCCAATAATGGTGGTTTCATTACTCTTAAATGAAGTCCCACAGGCCTGATTAATAACAATACGACCGCCTGCCATGCCTTTACCTACGTAGTCATTGGCATCACCTTCCAGCTCCAGATGCAGACCGCCGGCGTTCCACACACCCAGACTCTGTCCCGCAGAACCTTTCATTTTAATGGTGATCGGTGTATCGCTCATACCCAGATTACCATGGCGCTGAGCAATTTCACCGGAAAGACGTGCACCAATGGATCGATCGACATTTTTTACCTCAAACTGAAACGTGCCGCCAGACTTATTTTCAATGGCAGATAAAGCTTCTGCTACCATGGTTTCAGCCAGTTCACCTTTATCATAGGGGGTATTTCTTGGCTCAATACAAAATCTCGGCTTGCTTTGATCCTCGACTGTTTTTAACAGCGGCGAGAGATCCAGACATGCCTGACGTGGTGTTTTACCTTCTATTATTTCCAGTAAGTCAGTACGACCAATCAGATCTTCCAATTTGCTGACGCCTAATGATGCCATCCACTCACGAGTTTCCTCAGCAACAAACTTGAAATAGTTCATCACCATTTCAACTTTACCAATAAAGTGGTTTTGGCGAAGCACCTTATTTTGCGTTGCAACACCCATGGCACAGGTATTTAAGTGACAGATACGCAGGTATTTACAACCCATAGCAATCATGGGTGCGGTACCAAAACCAAAACTTTCTGCGCCTAAAATGGCTGCTTTAACAATATCCAGACCGGTTTTTAGGCCGCCATCCGTCTGCAGACGAATTTTACCGCGTAAATCATTGGCACACAGGGCCTGTTGTGTTTCACTCAGACCCAGTTCCCATGGCGAACCGGCGTATTTAACTGAAGCCAGCGGGCTTGCCGCAGTACCTCCATCATAACCGGCGATAGTAATTAAATCGGCATAGGCTTTGGCCACTCCGGCAGCAATCGTCCCCACTCCGGGTTCGGAAACCAGCTTCACTGAAACCAGCGCTCTGGGATTAACCTGTTTCAGGTCATAGATCAATTGAGATAAATCTTCAATTGAGTAAATATCATGGTGCGGTGGTGGTGAAATCAATGTCACCCCAGGCACAGAATATCGCTGCCGGGCAATATTTTCATCAACCTTGTGGCCCGGCAACTGACCACCTTCTCCCGGCTTGGCACCCTGTGCCACTTTGATCTGCAGTACTTCAGCATTCACCAGATAATGCGGTGTTACACCAAAACGTCCCGAAGCAATTTGCTTGATCTTGGATACTTTAAGGGTATTAAATCGAGCGGGATCTTCACCGCCTTCACCGGAATTCGAACGCGCGCCCAGGCGATTCATAGCTTCTGCTAATGTTTCATGCGCTTCCGGTGATAGTGCCCCCAGAGACATTGCCGCACTGTCAAAGCGCTTGAACATATTTTCCACAGGTTCAACATCATCAATTGCAATCGCATCAATATCCTCACGCAGTTTCAGTAAATCGCGTAAGGTGGCTATCGGTCGATTATTGACTTCATCTGCATATTTTTTATAGGCATTATAATCACCCGTTTGTACGGCCTGCTGCATATATTGTACAACATCAGGATTATAAGCATGGTATTCACCGCCATGAACATAACGATAAATACCACCATGATCATTGCTTTTACGAGGATTCCAGGCCACCTTGTTTAAGAAGCGCTGATCATCCTCGAAGTGGCTGAAGCCGGCACCGGCGATACGGCTGGTAGTCCCTTTAAAGCATATTTCTGTGACTTCTTCATCAATACCAATGGCTTCAAACAATTGTGAACCACGGTAGCTGGAAATGGTAGAAATACCCATTTTTGACATAACCTTATACAAGCCCTTGTTGATACCCTTGCGGTAGGCTTTGGTTACTGTGCCAATATCAGATTCTTTAATTTCATTATTTTTTATCAGCTTGGCCAGTGTTTCATAAGCCATATAGGGATAGACCGCTGAAGCACCATAACCAATTAAGGTGGCAAAATGATGAGGATCACGGGCGGTACCGGTTTTTACCACAATATTGGCATCACAGCGCAGGCCTCTGGCAATCAGATGGTGATGAACTGCACCGGTTGCCATGAGTGCATGCATAGTGATTTTATTTTTAGCCAGGTTTTTATCATCTAAAATAATAATAACCTTACCATTATTAACTGCATTTTCTGCCTGTTGGCAAATATCAGACAGTGCCTCTTTTAAGGTCAGCTCTGGGGAAAAATTCAGGTCAATCACTTCGATGGCATATTTTTCATTATCAATAGCGAGCAGATTTTCATATTTAGCACAGGATAAAACAGGCGAGTCAATAAGAAGACGCTCAGCGTGACCAGCAGTTTCATCAAATAAGTTCTTTTCAGCACCCAGACAAGTTTCCAGTGACATAACAATGCTTTCACGGATGGGATCTATGGGTGGGTTAGTCACCTGGGCAAACTGCTGACGGAAATAGTCATAAAAAGGTCTGACCCGGCTGGACAGAACGGCCATAGGCGTATCATCACCCATAGAACCAATCGCTTCTGCAGCATTTTCTGCCAATACTTTGATTACATATTCTTTTTCTTCATTGGCGATCTGAAATTGCTTTTCATAGACTTTAAAGGTCTCATCATCCATACAACCAACCACAGAGGAAGGTTCAACTAATTCTGATTTCAGATGTTTGGTACCTTTTTTCAACCAGTCTTTGTAAGGATTTTGTGTTTTCAGATGTTGATCAACATCATCCGGCAACAGCAGTTCACCGGTATGAGTATCTGCAGCCAGCATCTGCCCCGGTTTCAGACGTCCTTTAGCAATAACATCGACTTCATTGTATTCATAAACACCGGTTTCAGATGCTAAAGTGATGACGCAATCTGCATACTCTGCATCAGTGATACCACCCGTTCCTTTGCTATTTTTAGTGATCACATAACGGGCCGGACGCAAACCGTTTCTATCCAGAGTACAGGCGGCATAACGACCATCGGTCATAACCACACCTGCCGGACCATCCCATGCTTCCATATGCATGGAGTTGTATTCATAAAATGCTTTTAGATCGGCATCCATGGTATCAACGTTCTGCCATGCAGGCGGGATCAGCAGACGCATGGCACGGAAAATATCCATACCGCCGGCCAGCAGAGCTTCCAGCATGTTGTCCATACTATTGGAATCCGAGCCGCTCATCGAAACTAATGGACGAATGTCTTCCATATTAGGGATCAGCGGTGTTGCAAATTTATGTCCGCGGGCAATTGACCAGTTTCGATTGCCCTGTACAGTGTTAATTTCACCATTATGTGCCAGATAGCGAAATGGCTGAGCCAGTCGCCACTGCGGCCAGGTGTTAGTTGAGAAGCGCTGGTGGAAGACGCACATACCGGATGCTAAACGAGAATCATTGAGGTCTTTGTAAAACACAGGTAAAAATTCAGGCATGACCAGGCCTTTATAAGAAACAACCTGAGAACTCATGGAAGGTATATAAAAAACCTCATCATTTTCCTCAAGTGCTTTTTCAGCGCGGCGGCGGGCAATATAAAGATGACGATCAAAGGTAGCGGCATCCATGCCGTCAGCTGGATTCACAAAAACGTGTTCTATTTGCGGTAATGATTTAAGCGCTTCATCACCACAGGCCTCTTTATCAACGGGGACAACGCGCCAGCCGGCAACATCCAGCCCTTCGGCTAACAGTTCTTTATTTACCTGATTTCTTGCTTTTTCCGCAGCAGCATTATCCTGACTCAGAAAAACAACACCCACAGCGTAATTATCTGCAAGTTCAATACCTTGTTCCTGTGCCACGGCACGCATCAAAACATCTGGTTTTTGCAGCAATAAACCACAACCATCTCCGGTTTTTCCATCTGCTGAAATCGCACCACGATGAGTCAGGCGGGCCAGTGCTTCGATGGCTGTTTCAACCAGCCAATGACTGCCTGCACCGTCCATATGGGCGATGAGACCAAAGCCGCAATTATCTTTTTCAAATGAAGGCCGGTATAGAGTTGCTTCCAGCTCTTTAGGAAAAAAGTGATGCTCTGCTCCCTGGCAAGTTTTTTTATTAGCAGAAATCTCTTTAGAAAAAGCCTCTTGAGAAGATGCTTCTGGAAACGCAGAGTTGGGTGTTTCAAATGCTGGCATTACAGGCCTCAATTGATAGATATAATGAATTTAAACCCTTACGCCTGTTAATTCCCCGGCTTTTTAACGACTGCACGCCATAACTGAGGGGCGAAAGAGCCCGGTATTATACCCTCTCAAGCCGGTTTGGTCTAGGCGCCTTCAGCGAATCATAAAATTAACCGCTGTCGCTATAAGCACGTTAAATCCTTATTAGTAAGACAGTGGAAAATTTCATGTTTTTATATAGAAGTGTCATCTGCCGTCCATCATCCCGTGAACTGTAGAGAAATTACGCACCCAGGGCTTAATGCCGATAATTTTTTCAGCT
>DAOVUK010000372.1 GCA_030632625.1 Gammaproteobacteria bacterium | reverse complement strand
AGTCACCGATTGATGATGATGATAGCTTTCGCCAAAATCAAAACGGATATAATTAGCCATCATGGTAAAAAAACGTTCTGTTGCTGGTTTATCAAAGCCATACAACGCTTTAATTTCATCCAGGCGTTCTTTATCAATACCTTCCGCGCCTCGATATAATTCACTGGCCGTACTGCCCGCTTCAGTCATTTGATCCTGACCGGTCAATTGTGCAACCAGTTGTTCCACTGGACCACCAGGCACAAATTGAGTGATGGAAAAAGTGATCAGCATGACACCAAAGAGAGTGGGTATCATTAACAGTAAACGTTTTAGTATATATTGCAGCATCAGGTTTTTAGGTTTATATGTTATTAGGTTTATATGTTATTAGGTTTATATGTTATTAAGTTTTTATTTATTGAGTCACTGATGAATTCAATGCTCGATATTCAGGCTTAAACCACCAGGTTGACAGCATCCAGCCTTCTGCTGAGAAATAAACCGGCAGAGTTTCAGGAAATTCAAACTTATCCCAATAGGCAATCCGGTGAGTTGAAATATACCAATGCGGCACCAGATAAAATTCACTGAGTAAGACACGATCCATAGCCCGTGTCAGGGCAATTATTTCATCTCTGCTGGTGGTGTTTGACAACTGCTTCAATAAAGCATCAATTGCCGGATTTTTTATGCCGGGATAATTGGCAGAGCCATCCACATCAGCAGTCTTAGAATGCCAGCGGCCTTCCAGTTCATTGCCCGGCACCTGACTTTGCGGATAGCTGGAAACAATCATATCAAAGTCTTTGGTTTCTACCCTACGCTTATATAATGCAAAATCAACCGTTCGATATTCCATAGTTATACCCAGCTTTTTTAGATTTCTGGCATAAGAAGCAGCAATTCGTTCAAAGGCTTTTGAAGATAAAACCAGATCAAATCGAAAAGCCTGGCCTTTTTGATTGCGTAAAGCCCCGTCTTTATATTCCCAGCCCGCTGATTTAAGCAGTTTAATGGCCGTCCTTAAATTCTGCCGCAGTGAAGACGGTGCATCGGTGGTCGGTGGAACCCAGGCATCAGCAAAAACCCCGGGATCCAGAGAATCAATATAGGGTTCCAGTAATTCTTGCTCCTCAGTGGAAATTTTGCCTTTGGCAGCAAGTTCTGTATTACTAAAATAACTGTCATTGCGCTGGTACTGATTATAAAACAGCATTCGATTAGCCCATTCAAAATCATAGGCCAGAACCAGTGCTTCCCGCACTTTTTTGTTACTGAAGAGAGGCTTACGAGTATTCATTACAAAGCCCTGGATGCCGACACTGTTCTGGTGGGGAATATTGTTTTTGATAATCTCTTTATTCTTAAAAACACGGCCGGTATAGTCTCTTGCCCACATTTTAGAGTTATTTTCAAGACGAAAATCATATTCACCTGCTTTCAGGGCTTCAAGGGCAATCGTACTATCACGGAAATACTTATAAACAATTTCATCAAAATTAAACATTCCCTTACGTATTCCCAGGTCCGCCGCCCAGTAATCCGGATTGCGTTTAAACCTGATCTGCTTGCCGGTATCATAACTTTCTAAAATATAAGGACCGCTGCCGACAGGCGTTTTCATCGCAGTTTCTTTAAACGCCAAATCGCCGACCCAGTGTTTAGGAAAAACCGAAAGATAGCTGCTCAGCAGCATGGGTAATTTGGCATTTTTTTCTTTAAAGTTAAAGCGTATGTTCTGCTCATCGATGATCACGGCCTCGGTAATATTGCCCAGGGTGATGCTATAGGCAGGATGAACATGCTTATCCTGCATCAGAGTATCAAATGAAAATTTGACATCTTCAACTGTCACAGGCGTACCATCAGAGAATTTCGCTTGAGAATTAATATGATAGGAAACGGACAAACCATCATCTGCAACCCTGATATCATCAGCTAACAGACCATAAAAGGTATAAGGTTCATCCAGACTCTGTTCCATCAAGGTTTCAATAATAAGACCATCAACACCATCGGCAGAAACGCCTTTAAGCAGAAAAGGATTAAGACGATCAAAAGTTCTGGAACCATTTAAATCAAGACGCCCCCCTTTTGGTGCATTCGGATTCACATAATCAAAGTGGGAGAAATTTTTGCTGTATTTAGGTGTATAACCATAGGCAATTGCATAATCAGAAAAAGCTGATTTACTAATAAAGAAACAGCATAAGCATAAGAAGGTTAAAAGAAGCGTACTCTTGCTGGCCGTATGACCTTTGATTACATGGCCTTCTATTCGACGAATATGTTCAGGCGTCATTGTTTTCCGAGTTTTCAGGTATTTTTGCGATTTATTAAAAAATAGTTCTAGTTTATTGCTTTTATCAAAGGTATCATATCTGTAATTGAATTTTTTACAAGCAGTAATCACTTTTATATCAGTACTTTTCAAGGAGTCAAATATGGGATTTATGCAGGGTAAGCGTGCACTTATTGTTGGTCTTGCCAGTAACCGATCAATTGCCTGGGGAATAGCGCAGGCGATGAAACGTGAAGGGGCTGAACTTGCATTTACTTATCAAAATGAAAAGTTAAAGAGTCGCGTGGAAAAATTAGCAACTGAGTGCGACTCAGACATTGTACTGCCTTGTGACGTAGCTGATGATGAGCAAATTGAACGGGTTTTTGAAGAACTCGACAATTTCTGGGATCACCTGGATATTATTGTTCATTCTGTTGCATTTGCACCAAGAGAAGAGCTCAGTGGCGAATATCTGGACAATGTCACACGCAAAGGTTTTATTACCGCTCATGAAATCAGTTCATACAGTTTTGCCGCACTGGCAAAAGCAGGACGCAATATGATGGAAGGTCAAAATGGTGCTCTGCTGACCTTGTCTTACCTTGGATCTGAGCGCATTATGCCAAACTATAATGTAATGGGGCTCGCTAAAGCCAGCCTTGAAGCCAACGTACGCTACATGTCTGAATCGCTTGGCCCGGATGGTATTCGTGTTAATTCAATCTCTGCAGGCCCTATAAGAACCCTTGCAGCCGCAGGTATCAGTGATTTTCGTAAGATGCTGACACATGTTGAAAACAATGCACCATTACGACGTAATGTTACTATTAATGATGTCGGTAATACAGCTGCGTTCTTATGTTCTGATCTCGCATCGGGTATCACCGGTGAAAATATATACGTTGATTCTGGTTATAACCACATTGGCATGGGTGCACTTACTGCGTCTGAAGATAAATAATTCCTTTGCTAAACTATTGTAATTGGTGTGCATCCATTAATTAACACCGCTGTACGAATGAATTCGCACCTACAAAGATAATCATTAATTTATCAATAACATATAAATACGAAAAATGTAGGTTCGACAATCACTGCGTGACCCATAAAGGGATTCGAACAAAAAAGCCTATTTATGGCACTAATTAATAAAAAAAGCCCGTATTCAATCATGAATACGGGCTTTTTTAGTGCTGAAACTTAATTCTGGAAAAGCTATTCCTCTTCATTCAAAAGCTGGCTATTAATCACAATATCAGCTTCAGAACGAATTTGCAGAATAGATAAAGAGGTTTCAATATTAGCCTTATTTTGTAATAGAGCCATTTTTATACTTTCAAATAGAGCCTGATCACCACTATCACCATCTTCAATGGACTTGATAGTGATAATGGCAATATCACCATTCATCATTTTTGTGGTCGCAAACTTCATTTCACGAGGCATGGTAAAAGCTTTACGCATGATCTCACCAGGTACTTTCATATCCTGACGATCAACGGTGCCTGTATTTTCCACCGTAAATGAATTTGCCTGAGCCAGTTCATCAAAAGAAACACCCTCGGTTAACTGTTTTACTAACTCAGTGGCCTTTTCCTGTGCTTTTGCTGTCAACGAATCCTTCTTTAAGCGGTTTGCAATTTTTTCTTTAACTTCTTCTAAAGGTTTAGCATCCGCAGGTATTCTTTCAATCACTCGAATAACAACAACATGATCATCACCTAATTCAATTAAGTCACTATTATTACCTTCTT
>DAOVUK010000334.1 GCA_030632625.1 Gammaproteobacteria bacterium | reverse complement strand
CCTTGTATGTACTTTTCGTTTCACAATGGCCTTGTCTTTTGTATTACTTTATTTTGTTTTTTTCTATTTCTTTTCTCTGCATCTTTAATTTCTAGAGATTTTGTATCTTTTGGTAGTAATTTTCCAAATCTCTTTTGATACAGATGTTCTATATATTTAGGTAATGGCACTTTCCATGATTCTTGTTTGTGGTTTGCCATTCCACCAAACTTCTTAGGGTTAAGCCCCATTTCTCGTGCCATTTGAATTTGTGCATTTGATAAATGGAATTTTTTCCTGGCTTCAATCCATGGTTTTAATTTGTTTGGGATAAAACCTTTTTTTGCCATATGTATCCTGTTGTTACACTACATATAATAATACATGGAAAATTTCCACCTATTATTTAACATATATGCAAAAGTTTTCCATTTAAACTGATATTAAGCCATACAAAATGGAAAAAATCTACACGAACAAAATCACGATTTAATATTTTCCACCTGATATGAATATTTGTCTTAAAACATGGAAATATTTCCACCTAATTTGATAATGACCGACACAACATGGAATTCCTATCACAATTTTAAATATTTTCCTGATTACCCACAATCGACAGCCACTTTTGAGAGCTACTAATCTCTGTAAGCCAATAGCTACGGTAATTTAAAAATCATGATATTAAATTGGGCTGGTAATTCGGTATATTTCGCATTTAAATTTTATTAACAAACAATTTTTCAGCTATAACCTATTGATTATATTGTAAACAAGTA
The DNA here is from genome assembly GCA_030632625.1 of Gammaproteobacteria bacterium. Lineage (GTDB taxonomy): Bacteria > Pseudomonadota > Gammaproteobacteria > GRL18 > GRL18 > GRL18. The sequence continues at coordinate 3,694 of DAOVUK010000334.1, read as the reverse complement.
TAGTTAAATATGGCTGTAAATTGTAGATTAACAAGATAGAGAAAAATCGGGTTTTAATATGTCACTAATCTGTTGATTTTAACTATCTGCAATTGAAAACACTGAAATGAGATAATTCTAAAGATATAGATTGAAAAGTACCATTGATTTCCCTATCCTTTGATATGATGAATCCAGTATTAAAAACTTTAAGCAAGACTGTTCAGCATAACTGCAATATCAGCGATGCATATCATGCGGGCCATTACACCCTGTGTATTTATCTGTTAAAAATGCGGGAATTTTACCGCTGGGAATGTGATAAAGGCTTTGCTGCTCAGCTGGGTAAAGAAAACCTGGGTTCCTGGATGACTGAGAGAGAGGATCTCTGGACATCACTGGAAGGCAATGACTTTGCCTCATTGACAATTGACGATAAAGAATTCAACCCGTTTGACAGTGAAAAAATCAATCAACAATTAGTTTCCCATAACATGGTCTATAGCGCTGGCTATGGCAGTAAATTTCGTCCACACTTTTTTCTGGGTGAATTAGAAAACGTACACCGCGAAGGTGACTACACTATTTATATCAGCAATAAAGAATATGCACGGGATTTAACTGCGCCGCCCGCTATGGCTCAGGGACGGACTATTTTTATTCGACGTGAATCATTGCGGCGAATGTTATGGGAAAAATATGAGGAATGGTTATGGAATAAACCTGACAATGCCATGAAGCGGGCTATTCAATTTTATCCCTTTGACACAGACATTAATCTGGCTCTGGAAAAAATGACTGAAAATGAATTACATATGGCGGTGCTTCATGAAATGGGTGAAATAAGGTCATCTTCCCTACTGGGTTCTCAATGGTTGGAAATTCTGTCTGAATTACCCCGCTCTAAAGGGGAAATCTTATTTCGTTCGGTCAAAGATCATCTTGCTGACAATTTGTCCACATTACCAGCATTAATGAAAAATTTTAAGCCTGAGTCGTTACACTTTTATATGGCCAATCTCAGCAGTATGCGTAAAGTCATTGCACCGCAATTACTGCAGCATTATGAACAGTGGTTAGTTGATCAGTCCTTAACGCCGCTGGAAGAGTATATTGCTATGGCCGCAGAACACTGGTTGAAGCTTGCCGGGAATATGATGCAGCTTAGGGAAACTACAACTGATAATACCCGTTATATAAAAGAATTATCCCAAATGGTCGAAAATAATTATTGCTGATTACAAGCAAACAGATTCACCTCTACGACATGGGTTGGGGCAGAGCTGTGTAATTTTATATGAATGTTGATATTTTCAGTGTAGTAAAATATAGACACAGCAAATCTTTCTTAGCAAATATTGTCAAGGAATGAGTTTAATCAGTCACTAAAAACCTGGATGCTATTGTATGGTTATTTTTAAACAGTTAAATATTATCTTTGCCTTTTATTTATCCGGTGAGGGTATTTCACTTCTTTTACCCTTTAGTTTCCCCGGTGGTCTCATCGGTCTGATGTTACTTTATAGTGCCTTATTATTAAAATGGCTGCACCTTGAAGATATCAAGCTGCTCAGTGATTTTTTTATCAAATATATGGCCTTTTTTTTTATTCCTGCCGGCGTCAGCATTATTAGCTCATATGGATTAATTGAAGCTCAAATCATACCCATAATAGGGACACTCATTTTATCCACAATTTTTGTCATGGCTGTCACCGGGCTCATTGTTGATTTTTTAGTGAAGCGGGTTGAACATGATTGAACTGCTTTCTAATCCTATTTTTGGACTGTTCCTGACGCTGATTTGCGGTTCATTTTTCTGGTGGCTCCAGGGAATTTCAAAGTTCACCTGGATCAGCCCTCTGCTGTTTAGTATTGCGCTCATTATTATCCTGCTGCAGGGATTAAATATCCCCTACGAAGCTTATAAACAGGGTGCCGATCTGGTGCATAACTTCTTAGGCCCGATTACCGTCATTCTGGCTGTACCTCTCTATGAACATAGAGAAGATCTCATGCAGCATAAGGCGGCAATTTTTGTCGGCACTTTTGCGGGTTCATTCAGCGCATTATTTTCAGTATTTGTTCTGGGTCATTTATTTGGCCTATCAGATCTTTTTATTCATTCTCTGATGCCAAAATCAGTGACAACCCCTATTGGCATTTCAGCTTCTGAAATTTTGCATGGCATTATTGGCCTGAGTATCGTCAGTATTATTATCACTGGATTATTGGGAGCTTTTATTGCGCCCATGGTTTTTAAAATATTTAAAATCAATAGTCCCATTGCTCAGGGTGTTGCTCTGGGAACCACAGCCCATGTTATCGGCACTGGCAAGGCTTATGAGATATGCAGAATCTGCGGTGCTATGAGCGGACTGAGTATTGGTCTGGCAGGTATTATCAGTATATTCTGGATAGTCTTATATAGCTCTATAGTATTTTCTTAAAATTTAATTAATCAGCTGCAGCCAATGCTTCACTGGAATTTTAGACTCTGTTTGCAAGTGGTGTAAACAGCCAATGTTTGCTGTGGCGATAACATCCGTGTCATTCTTTTGCAGATGTTCTAATTTATTATTTCTCAATTGCTCAGAAATTTCGGGGTTTAACAGTGAATAGCTGCCCGCTGAACCACAACACAAGTGTTTATCCTGGATAGGCGAGAGTTTTGCACCCAGCGATATGAGTATTTGTTCGACAATTTCTGGTAGATGCTGACCATGCTGCAGACTACAGGGAGGGTGATAGGCTATATTTTTATAGTTTAAATCCAAATGCAGCGGAGATAAGTCTTCACTGCTCAGGACCTGACTAATATCCTGAGTAATGGCGGCAATTTTTACTGCTTTGTCATAATATTCCGACTCTTTTCCCAAATATTTTACCACTAATCGCGGGTAGTCTTTAACCATGAGGCCGCAACCGCTGGCATTGCTGATAATCGCTTCAATACCCTGCTCAACAGCATCTGACCAGGAATCAATATTATTTTTTATAAAACTGATAGTTTTGTATTCTTCCTGCAGGTGATGCGTGAGTGCGCCACAGCAGGCAGGATCCTGCTCATTAATCACTTCAATGCCTAATTTATCCACTAGTTGAGCTGTTTTTTGATGAATATCAGGACTAATAGCATTATGCACACAGCCCTGTAGAAGCAGCATTTTTCGAGAGTGTTGCTGGGACTCAAAAAAAAGTGTTTGCTGATGATCTCTGGGTAATAATTTAGATAAATTTTCCGGCAGCAGAGCATTAACAGAGACGCCAAGACTGACAAAAAAATTAAAGCGTTTGGGATAAGGCATAATTTTTAAAATCAGTTGACGCAATAGTTTCTTCCGCCAGGGTAGTTGCATACCTCTTTTTAACAGAGAATTGGTAACCAGAGTCTGACCAATTTCCAGCAAATGATGGTATTGCACGCCTGAGGGACAGGTCGTTTCACAATTCAAACAGTTTAGACAGTTATCCAGATGCTGTTTTGTTTTCTGAGTGGGCTGCTTACCCTCAAGGACTTGTTTAATTAAATAAATTCGCCCTCTGGGTCCATCCAGTTCATCGCCTAATAACTGATAGGTTGGACAGGTGGCATTGCAAAAACCACAATGTACACAACTGCGTAATATTTCATTTGCCTGCTGTCCAAATTGATATTTTTTATATGATTCTATTATATTTGTTTGCATAAAGCTCTGGTTTAAAGTGCTGGTTTT
>DAOVUK010000435.1 GCA_030632625.1 Gammaproteobacteria bacterium | reverse complement strand
GAACCGGCGCAGGAATGTCACCTGGCTTTAATTTGCCTAACAGCATGTGAATGACCAGGCCATCACAACCTAAACGTTGCATTGCCATGTGACACAGTTCTTCGTGTGCAAGGTGCATAGGATTACGAGTCTGGAAAGCAACAATTTTCTTCCAGCCGCGTTCAGCAATTTCATTACGAATTTCAACCGCTGTACGGAAGGTATCCGGAAATTCACTCTGGAAGTATGAGAAATTAAGAACCTGAATAGGGCCAGACAGACAAACTTTACCTTGTTCAACAAAAGCATCAACACCAGGGTGAGCTTCTGCATCGCTTGGCGCATAGACTTTTTCTGAAATTAAAGCAATATCTTCATCTGAGAACTCTTCAACAGATTCAACATCCATTACTGCAAGGATAGGATTGCCATCAACATTTGGATCTTTAAGTGCAATACGATCGCCTGCTTTGATATTGCCGGCATCCTGAAGGAGATTAAGCACTGGCGTTGGCCAGAAAAGACCGGAAGTGGTTTTCATATCAGTGGCAACTGATAAGGCATCCGCTTTATTCATATAACCTGTCAGAGGGTTGAAATAACCAGCACCCAACATAACCGCATTGGCTGCTGTTGCAGAACTCACTACAACAGAAGCAAGTCCTTCAGCTTCTTTGTGTAATGCTTCATTTTTTGCCGAATCATAAACGAATAACGGATTTAGTTCATCCGACCCATGAGGTTTGATCATATAATTTCTCCAAATATTGAAATAATACACTGGCTCATCCAATGCACCCAAAAAGTTTCAAACCGTGAAAGACTAGCTTAATTTGCAATAAAATAACATTGATCCTGGTCATATTTTATTTAAATAAAAGCTTTTTTAATAAATAAGTAATTTAGTAAAAATTTAAAATCACGGTAAATTTGTGCCATGAATTCTACCAGAAATAGTTATGAATTTGGGGAAAAAACGGAGGGCATTAGTAATATTTAGAGATATCTAATATTCTAATGCAGAAAATACAAAGTGACACTATTTAGTTTCTATAGTCCTAGAGCCTGATTCACTAGTGTTTTTTGCTGAGTGACATGAATGCGTGCAACGCCCACTGCAGGTGCCGCGGAGGCAATTCTGCCTGCATATTGTAAAGTTTGCTGCTGCAGCAATGATTCAAGATGGTGCCGTATGGCATACCAGGCTCCCTGATTGATGGGCTCTTCCTGACACCAGACAAACTGTACGGCATTAAGATACTGATTAATAATTTTCTGCAGTTCCTTTAGAGGAAATGGATAAAGTTGTTCAATGCGTATGATAGCGATATGCTTCAGCTGATTTTGTTGTTTTGTTTCAAGCAGATCATAATAAACCTTGCCGCTGCATAAAACGATACGTGAAATGCTGCCGGCAATAGAAGATGAGGTTTGTTGTGGCCAGTTGTGCATATCATCAAGCACATTTTTAAATGTGCCTGATGAAATATCTTCAAGAGTGCTGACTGCTGATTTATGACGTAATAAGCTTTTTGGACTCATACAAATAAGCGGTTTTCGGGTATTTTGCAGCATTTGCCGCCGCAGCATATGAAATACCTGAGCAGGTGTAGTCGGCACACAGACCTGCATATTATTTTGTGCACACAACTGTAAAAAACGTTCCAGCCTTGCGGATGAATGCTCAGCACCCTGACCTTCATAGCCATGAGGTAATAACATGACCAGTCCGCAAAGACGCTGCCATTTTTGTTCCCCGGCACTAATAAATTGATCAATGACAACTTGTGCATTGTTTGCAAAATCACCAAATTGAGCTTCCCATATCACCAGTGTTTCAGGATCTGTAGAGGCATAACCATATTCAAAGGCTAACACAGCTTCTTCTGAAAGTAGTGAATCGATCACCAGGAAGTTGCCCAGAGGTTTTTTCCTGGCATCAGGATTATCAACATGCAAATTTCTAAGAGGCACCCAGGCTTCTTTTTTTAACTGATTATGCCAGACCACATGACGATGAAAAAAAGTGCCTCTACCGCTATCCTGACCGGACAAACGGACATTATAGCCATCATTTATTAAGGTGGCATAAGCTAATGTTTCAGCATAACCCCAGTCTAACGGGAGCGCGCCGGCAGTCATTTTATGTCGATCAGAAATTATTTTTTCCAGTCGCGCATGGCGTTCAAAACCTTCAGGTAATTGTTCCAGTTGATCCATCAGAAATTTAATCATATCCGGATGAACTGCAGTATCGACCACCTTGTTTAATTCTTTGCCGGTGTATTTAGTCCAGTGAAAAGCAAAGGAATTGCTGATATCTGTATTTATATTGGGGGCAACACATCGACCTGCTTCCAGATTGCTTCGGTATTCATTTTTAAGCTGTTCTGTTTCATCAAGAGTAAAAATATCAGCAGCCTGCATTTTTTTGATATAAATTTCTCGTATTGTCGGTAAATTTTTAATTATTTTGTACATCATGGGTTGTGTCGCAGAGGGTTCATCTGCCTCGTTATGACCATGGCGTCGATAACAAATCATATCGATAACCACATCTTTTTTAAATTTCATGCGGTAATCAAGCGCTGCCTGAGCGATAAAAACTACCGCTTCAGGATCATCACCATTGACATGAAAAATAGGTGCATTAACCATTTTTGAAACTTCAGTACAATATTGTGTAGAACGGGCATCTTTGGCATTACTGGTGGTAAATCCAATCTGATTATTAATGACAATATGAATAGTGCCCTTGGTAGAATACCCCCTGGATTGAGACATCTGAAAGGTTTCCATAACAACACCCTGACCTGAGAATGCTGCATCACCATGAATTTGTATGGCTATAATCTGCTTACCCTGGTGATCCGAACGACGCTCTTGCCTGGCGCGAACAGAACCTTCAACGACTGGTGAGACAATCTCCAGGTGTGAAGGATTAAAGGCCAGGGTTAAATGCATAGAAGCTTGTGGCGTTAAAATATCAGATGAAAATCCCATATGGTATTTTACGTCGCCGAGGTAATCGCCGTTTTCTTTTTTCCCCTCAAACTCATCAAAAAGTTCACCGGGTGTTTTCCCCAGGATATTAATGAGCACATTTAATCGTCCTCTATGAGCCATGCCGATCACAGTTTCTTTAATGCCATAAGCTGCAGAAGTCTGTACTAATTCATCCAGCAAGGGGATGAGCGATTCAGCCCCTTCAAGAGAAAAGCGTTTCTGGCCAACATAACGGGTGTGCAGATATTTTTCTAATCCTTCAGCCGCTGTTAAGCGACGTAAAATACGTTGCCGCGCTTTATAATGCAGCGTT
>DAOVUK010000203.1 GCA_030632625.1 Gammaproteobacteria bacterium | reverse complement strand
AAGAAGGTGATCTCTATCTTCTAAGTCACTCTCTTCCTGAACTGCATCCTCCTGTCTGCTTCTTTGTTCCTGTGCCAGTTTGTGTTTTTCATAGGCTACTTTCAGTGCATATCGACGTCGGGTCAGCAATAACCAGCGTATCGATATCTGCTGTATGATAATTAAGGCAAAAATAAACCACACGGTATAAATCAGACTGGTGGTCAGTTGTCCGGCAGTATACACATAACCCGCAATTGTCAGCCCCATCAGACTCATAATGATGAGCAGACTAAGAAAAAACCAGAGACTCTGGTAGCGTGCAAACAGACCTTTCGGATTACTTTGCGCAACAACAGACAGAATGCCTGTTCCCGGTTTAAATAGACGATAACAGAAAACAGCAATAGTAAATAATGTAAACAATAATGCCAAACGTCCCAAACCACCATTTACAGAGGATACGCCTTTAGAAATTAAAACGGCAGTTATAAAAACAGCTGGCAGCAAGGCCAGCATAAAACGCCTCATTGCTTTACGCAGATTATCAATCAGACGCCTTGACCATTTAAAATGAATTTCTGCAACCCCTCCGGGAAGACAGAGATAGAGAAATATTTGCAAACTAAACAGAGGTAAAATAATAAGCTGCATACCTGCCGCTATATCACGGGAAAAAGCTGTGACATCCGTCATTGCTGATAATTGCCAGCTGATTAGAAACAAAGCAGCCGGCAGAGGCATTGCCAATAATAACGTGTAAAAAATTGCTTTAAAGGTATGCAGCAGACTATCGGTACTGATACGTCTGGTTTTTTTACCGGTATTAATTAATAGTATTTTAAATCGACGTTTTTTAATCCATAAAATGAGGACCAAGAATAATCCTATGACCAGAGGTATTGAAGAACTGAGAATATAGATCAAATCGCCGGAAAAAACGCCCCATTTTGATGGCAATAAAAAAATCAGAACTTGTCCCGGAACATCTTTAATATTAGCTAAATTCAACAATGGCGCACTGCGTAACCACAATAGATGTTCATCAAGTAATTGGGAATAACTGTCAGCCACAGTTAATAGTTTCTTTTCAGCAAAGTCCAGCTCGCCAATTGCTCTGAGATAACTTTCCTCAATACTAATGGCTTTTTTCAATAAACCTTTACGTGTTTTAACCAATTCTCTCAAATCATCCTGAATAGTTAACTGCATCTCAGCTGCAACATCTTTCATTAACAGGGAGAGATACTCTTCTGCATTTTTAATTTTGCGCAGTTCTTCCTGAAATTGAATATGCTGTAAACCCGAATACGCAATTAATTTTTCTCTCTTTGTCACTTCTTTCAGATATTTTTTGCTCTCGGGCAATGCTTTTTTCTGCTCCAGAAGTACCTGCCCCAGAATTTGATTTAATCCGGCAATTTCCAGTTTTCTTTTGGTACTGGCCTGTTCTTCAGAGAGACGCCGGATCTCTTTGTATACCACCTCATCACCCGCTTCAGCCTGACTGAGTTCCTGAGTCTTAATATTAATCGACTCACTCAGTTCCGTATTTGATTTTGCAAGCGACTGAATTAAATCATGTTTTCCTTGTGATTCAAGTTCTTCCTCCCGGGTCATTTGCTGAGCTTTTTGGATCTCTAAACTACGCTTCAGATCAACCTGCTTTCTCAGGATATCAGTCTGTCTGGTGATTGTTTTTAAATCATGATCAGACTGCTCTTTTTTAAATTTGAGCAGCTGCAGCCGTACAGGCAGACTTAATAACTGCAGGTCAAGCATTTTTATGCTGCCGCGCAAATCAGCAATATGACTATCCAACAGCCATTGTTTTGCTTTTTTTTCATCAGCAGTACCATCACCTGGCGGAAACTTTTTATCGTCTAAGAGCAACTCAAGCGTCTGGTTTACCTCAATGAGATTTTTTCTAATTTCCGGTGCACTTTCAGATTCAAGAGTCAGTGTTTGAGCTAAGTCATTATTTTTTGCATTAACCGCCTCCAGATTGGCTAATTCTGAATTCAATTGTGGTTCTAACTCTGACAGAGAAGCATTTTGTAGTTTTTTTAAAATTTCCTCTGATGATTTTTCCTGTCCCTGCTGCTTTTCATATTTTATTAATTTTTTTTCTAATGCTTTAATTTTCTCAGGCGCCTGCTTAATTGCATCACGATAAATCTGACTTTGCCGGTTATTGGTTTTTATTGAATCAAGGTAATCCAGCGTTTTTTGATATTGTTCAAGCAATTGACTTTTGCTTTCATCATCCAGACCTTTATGCCCCTCTACCGTCTTAATTTTTTCCTGAACCTTTTTTTCACTCACCAGTCCCACTTCTGCAGAAACAGCAGGATTCAGCAGAAAAAAGACACTAATAAAAAATAAAATTAAGACTTGATGCGCTTTCATAGGCACTCTTTAGGTAAAATTGAATATAATTATAAGCTGAAAAAATTATCGCAACGCGTAATTTATATTATCACGAAAAAAATAATGTATTTACAAAAAGCCAGTGTTATTTCATTGATTAATCTGTTAAATTTACTATACATAAGTATATACTCTTTGATATGAAATTAATCATCACGAAGAAAAACAATGAATAATAAATTTCATTCTTTTTTGCATCAACAAATTTTAGTGATCATTGGTTTATCATTGTTTCCCGGACTAGGTTATATTTTATTAGGCTGGCTATGTGCTATCTCTATTTTCCTATATTTTTCTGGGTGTTCTGCTTTATGCGGCCAATAGCAGCAATAAACTGATATTGAAAACCTATTATCAGGCAACCCATGATCAATTACCGGCTTATATAATCGAAGTCATTTTATTGAAGACCTGCAGCAGACTGTCAATAGATTAAAATCAACGGTTCATTACTCTTACTTATTATTAATCGATCTGGATCATTTTAAGACCATTAATGATTCACTGGGGCACGATATTGGCGACAAATTATTAATTGAAGTATCCGGACGAATGAATTAAAACAACTGGGGATTAAGTTTTCAATGGATGATTTCGGTACCGGCTATTCTTCTCTGAGTTATATTACTCAATTACCCATTGATGAACTGAAAATTGATCGCTCTTTTGTCAGTCATTTAAATGCCAATGAGCAAAATAAAGCCATGGTTTCCAGTATCTTGAATCTGGCCAGAACTTTTAAACTGAATACAGTTGCAGAAGGTGTAGAAACATCAGAACAAATTGATTTTCTCACAAAAAATAATTGTGATATTTTGCAGGGTTCTTACTTTTCCAGACCAGTCAGCAGCACAAAATTTGAAGCCTTATATTTTAATCAGAACACCGTATCATAATGTTTCTATGTTTCTAAATTTAAACACCACCACTGTGCACCACTTCATAATATAATTTTTCCAAATCATTTTTATGTTCAGTCTCTTCCTGAGCCAGAAAAGTAAAAACATCTTTTAACGGCCCTTCAGGTGTGCTCTGCGCCAGAGAATGATACTGATCCATTGCAGCCTGTTCACGTCCAAGAGCAAATTGCAGGATAGTCTGATCATCTGGATTGTCGCCTAAATCAGGTAATTGAATACAATCTGAAAAACGTTTATTACTGGGTGGTGTGGCAATTTCTAACTTAATCTGAGCTTCAATGTCAGCATTATCAGCCAGATCAGTAAACAGATCATAGTGAGCCTGTTCTTCGATCACCAGCTCGTCTACAAGATAACGAATACGCTTACTGACTTTAGGTGACAGAAGCGCATAAAAATCTCTGGCCGAACGTTCAAATTCAGTCGCCTGCTTAAGAATTTCTTTTAATGTGCTGCAGGCCTGAAGCTTTTCTTTGCCTGAAACATGTCCTTCTGTATTATTTGTCATTTGCTTAACTCTTTTTTCGGTTTATTCATTTGAGAGATATTAGCCTTGCTTCTGATCAGGTATCACTAATTTGAACGGTTCTTTAAGTCCTTTTATAATTTTCTCATCACGATTGTAGATATCTTTATAAAAGATCATTTTGCCGTTCTCATCGATTTGAGTGGTGAAATAAAGCAGCAATACGGGCACTTTTTCAGGTAAATTAACATTTTTCAGCTTACCTGTTGCCAGCATCTCAGCAAAACTTTGCTGATTCCATTTATCACTATCCTTCAACAAAAGTTCAGCCAGTTCAAAAGGATTCTCAACCCGGATACAGCCCGAACTAAAAGCACGCTCAGTTCTTTTAAATTTACTTTTGCTTGGCGTGTCATGTAAGTAAACCAGATGCTTATTGGGAAACATGATTTTAACCCGGCCCAGTGCATTGCTCGGACCTGGCTCCTGTCGAATCATATACGGAAATTTTTTGGCCGTCATTGTCGACCAGTTTATCTTGGACGCATCAATAATTTTGCCTTTGGAATTTATGACATTCATATTCTTTTTTTGCAAATAACCTGAATCTTTTTTAAGCTTAGGAAGAATATCTTTACTTAATATTGTAGGGGGTACCGTCCAGGTAGGATTAAAGACCAGGTAATTAATATCATCCCTGAACACAGGGGTTTTTCTATAATCTGTACCTACCTGAGCCCGTGATTGCCATATCAGTTTATTGTCCTGAAAATAATAGACTTTAAAACCAGCTATATTAACCAGGACAAATTCATCACCCAGATTTCGTTTGACCCAGCGGATCCGTTCAAGGTTTGCACGAATTTGTTCAATACGAGACTCAACAGACACATTCATCTGTTCCAGTGTTCCTTTACCTATAACACCATCGACCTCCAAATTGTGCCGATATTGAAACGCTTTAACTCCCGCTTCAATCCGCTCACTATAATTATGATCGGCAGCCTCAATTATATTTTTCTTAAGATCGCCACTGACTTGTAAACGAGCCTGAATTAAGGGGACTCGAGAATCCTGCATTCCAGGTTTCAACACAACACCGGATGGAATCTCATTCCATCCTCCATCTTGTTGAATCTGGCGATATTGTGCCATAGCTTTAATCAAACCTTTATACAAAATGCCCTGCTCAACACTTTGTTCAAGAAATTGTTCCAGTTTCTTTTCTGAACCCAGAACATAATTCAGTTTGGCCACTGGATCTCTGGTCAGAAACTCACGTCTTAAATTCCAGTCCGGATCCAATGTCACCGGCACGACCTTACCAAAATTCAGGTGATAAGCCAGACGAAGCAAAGCATCTGTCAACATGATATCCAGTTGAGCCTGTTCAATATCTGCCTGCCCTGATATTTTTTTCAGAAGGCCATTTTTTAAACGTGCTGTCAGTGCATCCCGATGATAATCCTGTGGTTCTAAGCCCAGCTGATAGCTATCATCAATAGCCTTAAGCAGAATATCAATCATTGATTGTTTCTGCCAGAGCAATTGATAACCATTATATTGGTACATATCTCTTACTGTACCAAGGACAGCAATTTCGCTGTCAGCAAACATAAATCTGCCATTTTCGGAGTTTTGCAGCTGCTGCTGCAGTATTTTATCTTCAGAGGCCTGTGCATTTATGACAAACACACACTGACTAAAACATATCAGCAGTGCCAATACAATCCATGTTGAATAATTTTGATTTTCTCTTATCATTAATATCACCTATAAATCTGTATATGTGAAACATATCACATTAAAAACTGTCTTTTTTATTGCTGGTCAGTATAATCTATAGACTTATGCAAAAACAAATAGAAATTTCACAAATACAACACTCAAAACGTCACTTTATAACAGGGATAGCTGGATTATTAACTCTGCCCTTTACCTCTCATGCTCAGGCATTGCTTTCATCCGGACTTGAATTAAAGACCCCGCGAGAACTTTCTTTTTATCATACCCACACAGGTAAAAAGTTATCTGTTGTCTACCATGATGGAGAGTCACATCTGACACCCGTATTACAGGAAATCAATCAATTTCTGGGGGATTTTCGCACAGGTGAAATTCATCCTATTGATTCTAATTTACTGGATGCACTGTATTTATTACAACAAAAAACAGGTGTTGAAAATAACTATGAAATCATTTCCGGCTATCGCTCAGCAAAAACTAATGCAAAACTCAGAAATAAAAGTAACGGTGTCGCCAAACGCAGCTTACATATGCAGGGTAAAGCGGTAGATATTCGTTTAGTTGGCGTTAATACCAAACAATTGCGCGATACAGCTATTGCAATGAAGATTGGTGGTGTCGGTTATTATCGTCGCTCTGATTTTATTCATCTGGATACCGGACGGGTTCGTTATTGGTAAGCCCTTTAACCTAAATAAATCAGTTTTGCTCCAACAACACACCCGTTCTCAAAAACACTTCACCCGGTACTCCAAACGCGGTTTTTAAAGCCACATCCCGGTCCCATTGGTTTT
>DAOVUK010000066.1 GCA_030632625.1 Gammaproteobacteria bacterium | reverse complement strand
TTTAAAAAATACCGATTGAGCAGAATAATTACCTTAATCGGTAGAATAATCTAAATCTACAATACATGATGCCAATAATTAACTTCAGGGTATATATTATGAGATTAAAAACATTATTATTTAGCTTATTCCTTGTTTTATTACCCGTATTATAATGCAACATAGGTTTTATATACTGCAAAGATTGCAAAAAAAATAAAAATAAACCCACTAATCCGGTGAAGTAAGGTGATTGGTATTCGTTGTAATAGAGTACGACCAGCCCAAACGCCGAGAGCGGATGTTGTTATTAAAGCAAATGTAGAGCCTAACCATATAGCGACCGGAATACTGGTACTACTTAATGCCACCACTGCTAATTGGGTTTTATCACCAAATTCGGCAACGGATATCAGTAAAAATGTTGCAATGAATATACTGTGATCACTGCTTACCTCAACATTGTCATCTTCTGAAGTTTCTTCCGAACGTAATGCGTGAACACCAAATATTGCAAATAGAACTGCAACCATGCCGGATATAAATACTTCAGGAACCCAGCTGGCAATAGCGACACCAAAAGTCACCGCTAATGTATTTAGGAATATAAATGCAATAGCAGAACCCAGCATTACAGGAGTGGCTCTGTATCTGGCTGCAAGCGCCATACAGACCAATTGGCTTTTATCGCCTATTTCTGCTGCAAATATTAATAAATAGCTAGAACCTGATACCGATAAAAGTTCAGGCCAGCTTAATGATGATAGTAAATTAATTACGTATTCCATTAATGTCAATGATTAATCAATGAGTAATTTTTAAACATATGCTCTGTTGTAACAAAACAAACAGACTGATTTGAACTATGCATACTAATTCTTATTCGTTGGATGAAAGTTTTAATGTGATGTATCAGGCTTATCTTTGCATTCATAAACCTCAATTGTCGTATGGGATAATTTATGAAAGTCACTCAATAATTCCTTGTAATGCTCTATTGGTTTTGGAAAGTGTGTCACCAAAGAAATTATAGCGGCATAGTGATTTGAACTCACTTTCCATATATGAATATCTGAAATTCGGTTATCGGAATCATTTTCTATCGTATTTTTAATCGCTAATTGATAATCTTCATCAATGCTGCCATCAAGCAATATGGGACTAGTTTGTTTTAGTAAGCCATAGGACCAGCGGGTAATAATAATTGCTCCGACTATCCCCATCATTGGATCGAGCCAATGCCAACCAAAATACTTTCCTGATACTAAGGCAATAATAGCAAGTAGAGATGTCAGGGCATCAGCTAATACATGCATATAGGCTGCATGTAAATTATGATCATGATGATGGCTGTGATCGTGGTCATCATGGTGATGATGATCATCTTTTAGAATAAAGGCACTAATGATATTAACTAATAATCCAATAATAGCAACGCCGATAGCCGCATTGAATTGTATTATTTGAGGATCAATAAATCGATGTACAGATTCCAGCAGCATCACTAAAGCAACTACCGCTAATGCTATGGCACTTGCAAAGCCGCCAAGTACACCAACCTTACCTGTACCAAATGTATAAGCTGGATTGTCAGCGTGTTTACTACTGTAGTGATAGGCATAGATAGTTATTAAAAATGCAGCAACATGTGTTCCCATATGCCAGCCATCAGCAAGTAATGCCATCGAACCAAAAATACTACCTGCAATGATTTCTGCAACCATTGTTATTGCAGTTAGAATTAAAACATAGAGTGTTCTCTGTTTCCCTTTTTCATTGTTAACAGAGAAATTATGAGTATGTTGCCAATTTTCAAGTGCGCGTTCGTGCATTAATACTTCCTAAAAAAATAATACAATTAGGTAAATGATAATCATTATCATAAATGGTTTTTATTTGTTAAACAATAGATTATTGGGGACTGACCAAACTGCTTTACACTTTACATTCATGTTCTTTAAAGAATGCCTATCATATGTAGGGGCGAATTCATTCGCCTTGCGAAATTGTAGACTCACATCCAGGCGAATGAATTCGCCCCTACAAGTGTAAAGATGAATTACTCTATTTGGTCAGTCCCGACTATTGGAAACAAAAATTTAAATATTTTTAATATAAGTGTTACAAAACAAGAATATTTTCTAATCCGGCAGCACCCATCCAATGAGCAAATTTTTAACCTCACTCTAAATAACAAATTCATAATTGACTTCAGTTATAACATATGAGTAAATACACATATAAATTATGACGCATATAGTTTATACGAAGTTATAAGGATAAATAATGACTGAAAACACTCTTTTCCCCGCAACGATGATGCCCGATAAAGATTGGTGGCAGGCATTATGGCCTGATCCTGAAGCCGTTTTGAGCGCGGTTGGTATTAAACCGGGTATGGAAGTAGTTGATTTGTGTTGTGGGGATGGACACTTCACCAAACCCATGTGCCAACTGGTCTATCCGGGAAGTATATGGGCACTTGATATGGATGCTGACTTGCTTGCTCAGGCTGGGCAAAGTTGTGAAGATAACCCTAATTTCCATGCGATTCTCGGCGATGCCCGAGAGTTACCGAAACAAATCAAACAGCCTGTTGATTTTGTTTTTATTGCCAATACTTTTCATGGTGTGCCAGATAAAAGCGCATTATCTGAGGCTGTGCACGAATCACTTAAAGCAGATGGTCGTTTTGCTGTTATTAACTGGTATCATCTTCCCAGAGAAACAACAAGGGTTCTGGAGCAGCCAAGAGGGCCTGATACTGGTTTACGTATGGAACCGGAAGAGGTTAAGGTGTATGTTGAACCTGCAGGGTTTGAGCTGGAAGAAGTCATTGATGTCGGTCCATACCATTATGCGGCTATTTTTATTAAAAAAGACTAAAAGGGCCGGATAATGAAACAAGTCAAGTTTTACTACAATGATGTGTGTCCTTTTGCTTATTGAAGCTTATAAACCATTTGTTGATGGTTCAATGGAACATTAAGCGTTGACAACGTATATCTTAATATCATCATATAAACACATCTAATTAAATACATATATGAATACTAACGCGTTTGATTGTGGTTCTGTCAAGAAATTAAGTGGATTATTTAAGCTTCTGGCCGAACCTAACCGACTAAAAATCCTTTGCAATCTTGGTTTAGAGTGCCGACCTGTGTCAGATATCATTGAAGCAACAGAGTTAAGCCAGACCAATGTGTCCTTTCATTTACGAGTATTAAGAGAAGCAGGTTTAGTAAAGCCTGAACGAAAGGGAGCCTTTATTTATTATTGCTTGCCAGATCCTGAGTTACTCCAGCTATTAAATGATTTTCGGCAGTGGTTAAAAGTTCACCAAAGCAACTCTGCTATGCAGGAAAAAGAAATGATAAAGTGATTACTGTACATTCATTATGAAATAATTCAGAAAGGAAATATATCCGTATGTCGTTTATTCAATCGAGACAATCAATTTTTTTAATCAGTATATTAACTGCCGTCATTATATGGTTCGGAGAGTCGTTAGTTCATTTTTTCATTCTGGATCAAAGACGAACGTTTGAATTATTACCAAATGACTTAAATGAGCTGTGGATGCGAGCAATCATCTGCGGTCTGATTATAATATTCGGAATTTATAGCCAGATACATTCTAATAAAAAAATGGATCTGGAAGCTGAAAAAATGCGTACTCTCAAAGCCACTATGAACACTGTACATGACCTTGTAGGTAATTCACTTGCTGGAATCAAGCTATTGTTAGGTGAACCTAATAAAAATAATATTGTAGACAAAGAGACACATAAAAAACTTATAAAACTCATAGATGAGACATTTTCAAGCCTTAGAGATATTTCAAATATAGAGGAGATAAATGAAAAACAATTTCACAATGAAATATATCATCTGGAAATAAATAAATAGACAATTACAGGAATTTGCATGAGGGTGTTGTAGGCGATAAAAAAGTTGCATACCGAGTAATAATTTATACTTAACATCAGACAGTATTAGTCAATACTTAATTTGTCGGTGATAGGGCATAGCAAACTGCACCCGTAGGGTGACTACGAATAAAGCCAAAATAACTTGTAAAGCCATGAATCTTCAGCACCTCTCCTCAGAACCTACTGTTGGTGAACGCTCTCACTACGATTCAACTGATTATTCCAGGTTTAACTTTATAAACCTGAAAATATTATTTTAACCGTAATAATCCTGTCACAAATATCGTGTATCCTTATACCAATTCTTGTTTTTTTTGAAATATTAAAAAAGTATTTTAATGACTCAATCAGCATTAAATTAAAGAAAAAGGCTAACTCTAATGATACATAAAAAAATACTAAACTATCTAATAGAATTTTTTAAAAAAACTGATCCTAACAAAAAATATAATGACAAAATGAAAAAAATACTGAGTAAGCTGAATGACAGGGCGCTAAAACTTGAAGTTCAACTTGAAAATGAAAATAACGAGGAAAAACGTAAAAATATATATATAATGCTTAAAGTTATATATAAACAGCAAGCAAAGGGTGAAAAACTTATGCAAGAAAGGGAAAGAAGTTCCCATTCATCCAGAAAAGATAAGATTGTTATCAAACCAGCGTTATGCCCACCAATTAGATTGGAAATTACTTAATCTTGATGATGTTGGCTTATATATCGAGCACTTAGAAGACTAAGATGACAGATACACCTGAAATATTTACACAGGAAAAGTCCTTCAATCGCTCCTTTGGGACGAAAGTGATTCAAGAAAAAAATAATGATGGACTGATATTAAAGCGGTTTGATAGTGCTTGAATATGTTCAGTTGTTAGTTTTCTTTTACCATTGAGGATCATTGACACCAGACTTTTACTACCAATTTCATTTTTTAAATCTTCACCTTTAAGGCGGTATTGACTCATTAACACTTTGAGTAATGAAGTATCATTATCAAGCGATGCAACGTCCTTGTTGAACTCTGAAAAATACTCCGATTGATCTTCCCATTTTTCAATAGAGAGAGAAAGAACCTCAATGAGTGGTTTATTATGATCATAATCATCAATCAGCTCATTCATTAATGCCAATGCTTCTGTGTAATCACCTTCATTATCAATATGAGTAATAAAATGAGCTTGTTCAAAAAGCTCATGTGCTTTTTCTTTGATCAGGGCATAGCTCATTGTTAAGTCCTCTTTGTTTTAGAGTGTTTTTTACAAAGTTTATCGTATTCCGCATGAGTCACAATGTGTTTGACATACATTCGGTTGTCACGAAATTCAATAAAAGCGATCAATCTCAGATTGTTGCCACCCACATCAATGATCCACCATTTATCTCTATGCTTAAAATTATCCAGGCTTAGAAAGATGCCCCGCAACTCTTCAGGCTTTGAAAAGTCCCTTTTCTTAGTACTTTATAGATATCTTTCAGAGCTTCTGCATCATTTGGATGCTTTTGGGCAGCATCGGTAAATGGTTTTCTTGAAATAACATGCATTACAATCTAATCTCAGATTCACAATATGTGAATTATAGAAAAAAAATAATAAGTTCACAATATGTAAATCATATAGTCATTTTTTTCTCTAAATTATTTGAACTCGGCATTTTTCTAATGTGTTGGCTGATTTTATATTGGAAATAATGTTTGTTTTGATAGCTTTGGGTGCTAGGGTATTTTATCAATCATGATTGTTGTTTAGTGCTTTAGGTCAAAAACATGTGGAATAAAAAATGACGGTTCCCCTCCAGAGCAGTCACTTTTAGCCACCACAATAATTATTAATAATGGCCGCTTATTTAATTAACCAACCATTACTGTTTCAAGATCGGCACGCGCAAGTTCACCCGATGCTTGTTTTAATCTCAGAGTATTTAAAATATAAATATAACGTGAATTTGAGTGTTCCTGTTTAGCACGATAGAGATCACGCTGTACATTGAGTACATCAACAATTGTACGAGTACCAACCTCGAAACCCGCCTCAGTGGCTTTTAATGCACTTTCATTGGAAATAACCGCTTGCTTTAAGGCTTTTACACGACTGACTTCTGATAATACATTAAGATAACTGCTGCGTGTGTTTTTTTCAGTCGCATTCAGTACTTCATTATAAGCCTCCTGACTTTGCTGCCAATAATGTGTAGTTGCCACTAAGAGCCTGATCAACCCAGTGTGTTATTTTTTCGGGAGTAGGGGGTGATAAGGGAATGCTTGCTGACAAAGCTGAGATAGTATCAATATATTGATTAGTCAGCTCGCGTAGTGCTTCCTTGTTGATAAGCAGTTCATTTTCTGCAGCAATAACCTGGGCATTAGCATTATCATAACCAGCCTGTGCTTCATGCACATCAGTGATGGCAATAATACCCACTTCATAACATGAGATGCAGTGGCTAAAATCAATGCACTGGATATTGTAGAACTAAAAATAAAAAGTGGTTTAGCAATACGTTTAAGATAAGTAGGATTTTTCAATGTATTCTCATTCCAAACAAAGTTTACAACACTTGGTGTGTTGCTTATTCTTTATGATTGCCTGTCACGGACAGTGTCTCTGGTATTGAAAAACCACTGGAATAATCCAGTGATTTAATATGCATCACCCCTACACCAGGTCGGTCAATACCAAGTTTATGAAAGATAAATTCAAACACTTGATCCGCTTCTTCAGAAGGCACAATGATTTCAATCAATCGAGCAAAATGTGATTGCGGCAGCATACTGTTTTTTAGTTTTGTTTCATGTAACGGGGCGTAGCCACGACAATGAATACTATTGGCACGAACAATTTTTTGTTCGTCATAAAGAGTCTGCAATAATTCTTTTTCGGATGTTTTACCAATAGCGTCACTATTAATGATGCAGGTGATCAGTTTTACGGACTCATGAGGACTATTATGTTTTATAGAGTCATGCTTTATCGAGTTGTGCTTATCCATGCTGTTCACTCGGGTTTTCAGCCAAAGATTTAAGCATGTTTTCTGGTAGATAGGTGGTCATTTTTTCCAGTTGGTTCACATACATAAATCCCTTTCCGGGATCATCCAGACCACCAGCCTGGTAAAGCGCATCAAAAAGCAACTCTTTTTGTTCACTGGCAACCAGAATACTGACCACATCTTTTTCTGTGTCCACAGCCACACCCCACAAACCAAATAACTCTCGCATACCGGTTCCTTTTGAATGGTAGCTAATAGCACCGGTCGATACTCCCAGATTTCGAGCGGCCTGTAAAATGACCTCGCCCAGTCCTTCCTGCACAACACAGGTAATTTGAGAAATATTGGTTAAATATATCATTTTATTTTCTTTCATAATGCTGTTTGTATCCCTTCTTCGGTAATGACAAGAGTCTGAATTTTTTCCTGATGACGTGCCCATAAGCCTGTTACCATAACACTGATAATTGGTCCAATTGAAGCCAGACAAAGGATTCCAAATCCCTCTGCGGCATTCATTGCTTCACCAATCCCTAATCCCATTGCCAGCACCAGAGGTACAGTAATAGGTCCGGTGGTGACTCCCGCGCTATCCCAGGCAACATTGACAAACTGTTCGCTGGAGAAATAAGTCAAAACCATTGCCAGCAGATAACCGGGGACCAATATCCAGACAAGAGGAAGATGAAACACCAATTTAGCAACACCCATTGCTATACCAAAAGCTACGCCAAGTGCCACAGCTTTCAATAGAGTGCTCTTTTTGAAGACACCATTGGTTAAGCTCTCAGTGGTTTCACCCAGCGCGTTGAGTGCCGGCTCAGCAATCGTGGCACCATAGCCCAGTGCCCAGGCAAATAATAAAGCAATGGTCACACCCACACCATATTTATAGATAGGTGAGCTTTCCATGCCGGGCATTTCCATAAAAGCCGCTGGAATGACATTGCCAATACTGCTGCCCAGCATTGAAAGGCCATAGGTCAAACCAATATTAAACAGACACATGCCGATAATTGTCAGCACGACACCAAATATAATTTCCGCTTTATTCTGCAATGCTGCCTTCAAAACAACAAAATAAATAAAGAACAAAAACAGTACCAGTGGAACGATTGCACGTATACCTGAGACTATTTCCTGCCATGGACTGCGCTCATACCAGGCTGTAGTCAGTAACTGAGCAGAGTCTTCAGCGGCTTTGACCGAGGCAATTATTTCTTCAGGAGACAGGCTGAAAGACAGATAGAGTGCTAATAAAAAAACCCCCATGATAGGAAATAAAGAGGCTAATGTAACAATACCAAAACCCGACAATTCTGAATCACCCTTACCTGCTGAAGCAGCAATACCAATTCCCAGTGAAAGCACCAGAGGCACGGTTACCGGGCCGGTAGTCACTGCTCCGCAATCCCATGCAAGACCAATAATATGTTGTAATTCATTGTCTGACGATGCGAAAAGTGTCAAGACTATTACTGGTGTTAAAGCCAGGTAAATCAAAGGTTTCAAGCTCCAGCCATAAACGAAGCGAAGCGTACCAACCACTGCTGCCAGTCCCACACTGCCGCCGACCACCAGCACCAGTTTATCAGACCAGCTATTGAGCATAGCATAGAGATAGGGAGCCTGTTCAACGGAGACATTTTGTCCGGCTGCTTTGAGCGCACCAATGGCTGGTTCAGCAAAAGTCACGCCAATGCCCAGTAGTGTGGTAATAAATAACACCAGAGGCAATGATAATTTTTTCGGTAAGGTGGAGCCAATCAGTGTACCTAATGGCATCAGTCCTAATTTAAGCCCCTCCATAAAGAACATAAGCCCGACAATCACAGCAAACAGTCCGGCAGTCAGACTTAAATAATCTTCCCCTCCCTGGCGGAGCACAATAATCTGAAATAAAATCAGGTATAAGGCCAATGGGACAACGGCCCTGAGTTGCTCTAAAAAACGCTCTGACAAATATGGAAAAACCAGGCGAAACTTTTCCTTATTGGTCAGCGTGACTGACAAGCGTTTATGCGGGATCAGATTACCTTGGGCATCCTTTTCCAGTCGCGGCTGAAAAAGTTTAAAGTTCATTGTTTCAGAAGCACTACCAAGCTTACGTTGATAGTCTCCAAAACGAAATGTTAATGACATAAATTTTCCTAATGTTGAGATGTAGCAGCTTCAAATAGCCCTTAGCTTCAAGACAATTTGCAATTTGAATAAGCTCGATTGTACTGATTACACTTGTTATAAAGATGAATGATAGACAAAAATCAAATTTAACAACATCAAAAAAGCGAAAGAAATCTAATAAGGTGTATAAAATTGATGAAAGTAAAGACAAGGTCGTCGTCATTCACTAAAGTTGCTTAGTACTGATTTTTAAAATCAAGCAACATTCTTTCTTTTGAACTCTTTAAAATTACCGTTTTATAGAAATCCGTTTGTAAATATTGCCTATCCACTAATAGCAGCAATAGGTCATTATGTTAATATCTGGTGCTTTTCTATGGAAAGAGGAACGTGGCTTGCTGTGTTTACCGGACTTATTTTGATTATGGCAGCCAAATTTAAGTTGGGAGTCATTGCCAGCTTTCTGTCAACACCCGTATTGCTACCTTGGCAATGGGTGCTTTGGGTTTATCGATGCTGATTTTTCCAGAAGGTATATTACTCAGTCGCTCGATGGCAGAAAAACATAATTATAATATTGATCCTGATAAGGAATTGATGGCATTGGGTGTTGCCAATATTGCTACTGCTGCCATTCAGGGATTTTCTGTGGGCGGCAGTCAAACACGTACGTTAGTTAATAGCGCTAGCGGCGGAAAAACCCAGATGGCAAATCTGGCCTCAATAGTTTTTTTGATTGCATTTATGATTTTTGCCGCTGAGGCAATAACTCATTTACCCAAGGTGACTATTGCTGCTATTCTGATATACACAGGACTTACTCTGATCGATTTGCCCAGTGTCAAATTTATGTGGGTACAACACAGACAGACAGCCTGGATAGCCATTACAACTACGGCAGCAGTCGTATTTGTTGGTGTATTACTCGGTATTTTACTGGGCACATCATTTTCTATTGCTATTTTACTTTCTGAGCTGGCCCGTCCGCAAGATGCCTTATTAGGACAAAAACAAGGCTCAGAACAGCTGCATGATCTCGGTGATGATGATTTAGTGGAAGGAATACCGGGCCTGGTGGTCTATCGTTTTTATGGGCCGGTGGTTTTTGCCAACGTAACCTATTTTATAGAAAGGCTGCAAGGATTCATTGCCCGTGAAAAATCACCTGTTAAGCAAGTGATTATTGATGCTCGTGCTATTCCAACAGTTGATTATACTGCTATGGAAAAACTGCATCCATTTTTTCGAAAACTTCAGCAACAAGGAATTGAACTGGTTATTGCAAGAG
>DAOVUK010000281.1 GCA_030632625.1 Gammaproteobacteria bacterium | reverse complement strand
AGTAAATCTTCAGGCCGGCATCGGCTGGCACTGAGCAGTTTTTTTACTCCCTGTTCAAGAATACCATTGAGCAGGCCGCGCCATCCGGCATGTATTGCAGCGACACCATTGCCCTGCCGATTACAGATCAAAACCGGCAGGCAATCTGCGGTCATAATGACTGAAACTACATTGCTGCGGGTGGTATAACTGCCGTCTGCATCGATGCCGGTCGCTGCTGAGCCGGCATCGACAAGCGTATTACTATGCACCTGATTAAGCCATACTGGCTCTGATGGCAGAAGTTCGGCCAGTTGTTGCCGATTTCTTTTAACATCCTGGCTGTTATCATCCACATGCTCACCCAGATTAAAACTGTCAAAGGGTGCCTGGCTGCAGCCTCCGTGGCGAGTGGTCTGCAGGGATTTAATATTATCCGGTGCTGGCCATTGCGGCAGGATAATATCATTATTCCTGTCTTTATTCTCGTGCTTAGTGTGCTTGTGTATAGTCATTCAGTAATTGTTTGAGTGTCTGCATATCCTCTGGCACATCAACTTCCCATTCCAGCCATTCTTCTGTGTCAGGGTGAGCCAGTCCTAATCGACGGGCATGCAGTGCCTGGCGTTTAAAGTGATTTAAAAACTGTTTGAAAGAGTCACTGCAATCCCGAGGCAATTTAAGACGCCCGGCATAAACCTGATCACCTACTACTGGAAAATTAAGATATGCCAGATGTACACGAATTTGATGGGTTCGCCCTGTTTCCAGTTTAACCTGTAAAGCAGTATAACCGCGATAACGCTCTTTGATCCGATAATGGGTAATAGCTTCTTTACCCATCTTTTTACCAGAGCCGGGATTTTTCATCACAGCCATTTTAACCCGATGTACGGGATGACGCCCGATTGCTTCATTGACGCTGCCGCCGCCAATCATTTCACCCTGAACAATGGCTTCATATTCCCGCTCAAACGCTCTGTTTTGCAATTGCTTAACCAGATGAGTCTGAGCCTGCAGGGTTTTGGCAACAACCAGTAAACCGGAAGTGTCTTTATCCAGACGATGCACAATACCTGCACGCGGCACATTGATCAGCTGCGGACAATGGTAGAGCAGTGCGTTCAACAGGGTGCCGCTACGGTTTCCTGCTGCCGGATGCACCACCAGGCCAATCGGTTTATTGATAACCAGAATGCTGTTGTCTTCAAAAATAATATCCAGCGGGATTTTTTCTGCCAGCCATTCACCCTGCTGTTCCTGCTCTATCGTCACCAGCAGGCTTTCGCCGCCAGTGACCCTGGTTTTGGGTTTGCAGGTTTCACCATTTAACAGAATTTGACCCTGTTTTATCCACTGCTGCAGACGGGAGCGGGAGAATTCTGGTAATAATACAGCAAGCACCTGATCCAGACGCTGTCCATAAGCATCCATCGATATTTCAAATTGTTTTTGCTCACTTTGCTGAGCGTTTTGTTCTGAGTTCATCTGCGCCAGTATAACCTATTTTCTAATCACTGGGATAAGTAGTTCTAAGGAATAAATTCCAAAGAACTACTAATGATATTTACCTGTAAAACCAGTATACTAGGCGGCTTTATAATCAATTATTATCAGGAACTGCATAGTATTATGTCTCAAGTTTTGTCTTATGCTCCGTCTTACCTAAAAAGCAGCCGGTTTCGTCTGATTCTATTGCTTATCATCAGCAGTGTGTTTTCCAGTGGTTGCTCAATGATCAGCTCCTGGTTCCCCGATGAAATTGACAAGACAAAAAGCTGGTCAGCCAGCAAGTTATATGCTGAGGCTAAAGCCAATCTGGCTGAAGGTGAGTACCAGTCCGCGATTGAACTGTATGAAAAACTGGAAGCCCGCTATCCTCATGGTGCTTATGCGCAGCAGGCTCAGCTTGAAACAGCTTATGCCTATTACAAGTTTGAAGAACCTGAGTCAGCGATTGCGGCAGCTGAACGATTTATCAAATTGCACCCGCGTCACGCCAATGTCGATTATGCCTATTACTTACGCGGGCTGATCACCTTTCCGGCTCGCAAGAGTGTCTTTGAGTTTATATTTCCTCAGGATGAATCCAAGCGCGATCCCGACTCATCCCTGGAATCCTTTAATTATTTCAGTGAACTGACTCAAAAATTCCCCAACAGCAAATATTCAAAGGATGCAATACTGCGCATGCGTTATCTACGCAACAAAGTGGCTAAACACGAACTGCATGTTGCCCGATATTATATGAGAAGAGAGGCCTATATTGCTGCGGTCGACCGGGCATCCTATGTTGTTGAACATTACCAGCAGACCCCTGCGATCAGTGACGCCCTGCTGATTATGGTCGACGCCTATAACAAGCTGGATCAGCCTCGCCTGGCACAGGATGCCCAGCGGGTTTATGACATCAATGCGCATAAATTCCATGACAATGTATTTTATGAAGAGGAAGGTGTTATACCCGGAATACCGGACTGGATGAAACCGCTGGAATAAGAGGTTAGCGTTAAGCGTTAAGCGTTAAGCGTTAAAAAAGGCTAAATGTTTAACGCTGGCTGTTAACAGAAAGTTCTGAAGGTTAAATGGCTTCCCTATCGGTTTCGCCGGTACGAATACGTATGACTTTTTCTATTGCGGTAACAAATATTTTTCCATCGCCAATTTTCCCTGTCCTGGCCGCTCC
The DNA here is from genome assembly GCA_030632625.1 of Gammaproteobacteria bacterium. GTDB lineage: Bacteria > Pseudomonadota > Gammaproteobacteria > GRL18 > GRL18 > GRL18. The sequence continues at coordinate 2,451 of DAOVUK010000281.1, read as the reverse complement.
TGTAATCGCTTCGATAGAACGCTCCAGCATCTCTTCCTGAACAACAATCTCTAACTTAACTTTCGGCAGAAAATCAATCACATATTCTGCACCACGGTAAAGTTCGGTATGCCCTTTCTGGCGACCAAAACCTTTTACTTCTGTGGATGTCATACCCGTCACCCCAATTTCAGAGAGTGCTTCACGGACATCATCCAGCTTAAAGGGCTTAATAATCGCTTCAATTTTTTTCATTTGAGTTTCCTTATGGAGAATCCTTATAAAACACCCGCTCAGGCGCTGCTCTGCTGGCAAAATAATTATTCCCGTATATTACATCAAATCAGGCAGCTTGGGTAGATAGAGAGATAACAGACAGGGAAACGTATTAAGTTTTAAGTGGCAAATCGTTAGCAGTCAGTGATAAAATTTAGTCACTTAAAACATAAAATCAGTTACGGAGAAAGGTCCTTTGGATGCACAAACCATCATTAGTGAAATGAAAGTTCTACCTGAAATTGATCCCGAATTTGAGATTCAAAGACGTATTGAATTTATCCAGACACAACTCAAACAATCCGGACTAAAAAATCTGATCCTGGGTATCAGCGGAGGTATTGACTCCACCCTTTGCGGCCGGCTGGCACAACTAGCCGTGGCACAACTCAATGCACCACTCACTACACACAAAGAAGACACCGCCTATCAATTTGTTGCGCTTCGTCTGCCCTATGATGTGCAGGCAGATGAACAAGATGCACAGGCCTCTCTGGCCTTTATTAGTCCCGATCAAAGTCTGGCCGTCAATGTTAAGCCGGGGACTGATGAAATTCACAGAGAATCCTTAAGTGCTCTCAGAGAACAGAATTTATTGAATCAGTCTAATTTTGCCATTGATTTTGCCAAAGGCAATGTTAAGGCAAGAACCCGGATGATTATTCAGTTTGAAATTGCAGGACTGTTAGGCGGGCTGGTTATTGGTACCGATCATTCAGCAGAGAATGTCACTGGTTTCTATACCAAGTATGGCGATGGTGCCTGCGATCTGGCGCCGTTATTCGGCCTGAATAAACGCCAGATAAGACAAATGGCCAAAGTACTGGGCGCACCTCAACAATTGATTGAAAAAACACCCACAGCCGATCTGGAATGCCATTCCCCTTCTAAAGCAGATGAACTGGCATTAGGCGTTAAATATGAGCAAATTGACGATTTTCTTGAAGGCCGGCCGGTCGATGAAGAAGTGCAGCAAAAAATTATTCAACTTTATGTCAATACAGAACATAAACGCCAGCCTATTCCGACCATCTACGATCTGTAGAGACGTTGCATGCAACGTCTCTACGGTGAACCGCGGGAAATATCAATGCGGAACATCAACGCCACAGACTATTCCGACGATCTATTCACAGAAAAGAGAAAAACCTTGATTTTTTTATATTACGCCATATAAACTGAAATAATAAACCATGGAATACTTTTCATGTAATTAAAGGATTATTGAAATGTCAGAGACAGAAAGCTTAATGCTGGAAATACTCAAGCAACTTCAGCATGATATTGGCCTGATAAAACAAGATATTCGGGATATAAAGGCTCAAGGTATTTCTACGCATCATCGTCTGGCAGCGCTGGATAGTGATAATAGCAGACAAGATGAGAGCAGCCTTTATATTCAGGATCGTTTAGAAAAGATTGAAAAGCGCCTGGAAATTAATTCCTAGATCCGACGATCGGTAGAGACGTTGCATGCAACGTCTCTACGGTTTGCGGCGGAAAGATCAATTGCCCGTTTATTGCATAATCGACAACATCATTTTACCCATTTCTGCAGGTGAGCGGGTAATGCTGACACCCGCCGCTTCAAGCGCAATAAACTTTTCTTCTGCTGTGCCTTTTCCTCCGGCAATGATCGCTCCGGCATGGCCCATACGTTTACCTTTAGGGGCAGTCACACCGGCGATATAAGCAACCACCGGCTTAGTGACATTCTCTTTGATGAACTGCGCCGCTTCTTCTTCTGCAGTACCACCAATTTCACCCACCATAATTATGCCTTCTGTCTGCGGATCCTGTTCAAACAATTCCAGACAATCGATGAAATTCATACCATGTATCGGATCGCCGCCAATACCCACACAGGTACTTTGTCCCAGACCGGTTATGGTGGTCTGATGCACGGCTTCATAAGTCAGAGTACCGGAACGAGAAACAATGCCGATTTTACCTTTAAGATGGATGGAGCCCGGCATAATGCCGATTTTGCACTCACCTGGAGTGATCAAGCCCGGACAGTTAGGACCAATGAGATAGACATCATCGGGCAGACTGGCTTTTACTTTCAGCATATCTAATACAGGGATGCCCTCAGTAATACAGGCAATGACTTTAAGACCGGCATTGGCCGCTTCCATAATCGCATCCGCAGCAAAAGGCGCCGGTACATAAATCATCGTGGCTTGTGCACCTGTT
>DAOVUK010000034.1 GCA_030632625.1 Gammaproteobacteria bacterium | reverse complement strand
ATCGCCACTAATAATGCAATAGTGAAAATAAAAGCAGGCAGTATAATAAAAAGATTATCCATCAAAAAAAGTAACTTCACGTAAAAAGTTCATAAATTGAAACTAATCACACAATCATTTAAAGAAGAAAAAGTTTTACTTGTATGTAACTATCACACAGTTCTTCAGCCACATATCTGGCCTGTCCATCTGCTGCCAGCACAATATGCATTGAAGCCGCCGTTTCACCAGCAACTTTCTCCAATGTCTGTTCAACGATTTCTGCAATTCGAGTAAAAGCAATGTTACCATTTAAAAAAGAATCAACAGCAATTTCATTCGCAGCATTTAAAATCGCAGGGGCCGTACCACCGGCACGTAAAGCATCATAAGCCAGCCTGAGACAAACAAAGCGTGCAAAATCCGGCTGCTCAAAATTAAGTTGTGCAATTTTAAGTATATCCAGTTGCTCAACCCCGGAAACCATTCTATCCGGCCATGCCATAGCATGAGCAATTGGCGTGCGCATATCCGGGTTGCCTAATTGCGCCAGGACAGAACCATCGCTATAGGATACCATAGAATGGATAACACTTTGAGGGTGAATAACCACCTGAATATCATCCGCTGATGCATTGAAAAGCCAGCTTGCTTCAATCACTTCGAGGCCTTTATTCATCATGGTGGCAGAATCAACTGATATTTTTCTACCCATATCCCAGGTGGGATGGGCGCATGCCTGATCAGGCGTCACATGATGCAATTGCTCAAGACTTTTACGCAAAAAAGGTCCGCCCGAAGCAGTCAGAAGGATCTTTTCAACCCCTGAAGTTTGCAGAGAAGCCTGATTTTCTATCGTAGTACCCGTGCTGGTCAATTGAACCGGCATAGACTGAAAAATTGCATTATGTTCACTATCAATGGGTAATAAAGTTGCACCATTGTCTTTTACAGCCTGCATAAATAAGTCACCTGACATAACCAGAGACTCTTTATTGGCCAGTAAAATTCTTTTCCCATTTCGAGCTGCCGCTAATGAGGAACTCAATCCCGCAGCACCAACAATGGCGGCCATAACATAATCAACCCGCTTATCAGCAGCCACATCATCAAGCGCTTTACTGCCAGAAAAAACGATAATATGACTGGTATTTGAGTTGTTTTTTAAGCGCTGCTGCAAGTCATCAGCAGCAGCCTCATCGACCATAACAGCAATTTCAGGCAAAAACTGAAGACATTGCTCATACAGCCGTTCAACATTTTTATTTGCGGTTAAAGCAAAGGCACGAAACTGTTCGGATTGCCTGGCAATCACGTCCAGCGTACTGGTTCCAACAGAACCTGTAGAGCCCAATATTGCTACATTTATCATTTTGAGATTCTCGTTAACTCAGGTCTGTTTAAAATTGCTGAATCTATACCCTAATATTCAAAAAAACTTGGTAAAAGACAAATCTATTTATTATAAAGAACAAGATAAAGGCCGCTATCAGTTCAGGGTAATGAATACATCAAAGAAAGTGTAATGAAGAAAATCGGAACGGCAGCAGTAATGCTGTCAATTCGATCTAATATCCCGCCATGACCCGGCAGCAGATTGCTGCTGTCTTTAATATTTGCCTGTCGTTTAAACATACTTTCCATTAAGTCACCAATAACAGAAAAAATAACAGTCACAACTGTTATGCCCATGATATAAAGATAATCCTGAGAACTGCCGCTATGCCAGAGGGTAAATAAAACTGACATAACAAGTGCCAGAATCAAACCACCGACAACACCTTCTATGGATTTTCCTGGACTGACTTTTGCTGCGAGTTTATTTTTTCCAAAGCGTCTTCCAGAAAAATAGGCCCCGGTATCAGCAGCGAAGATCAGCATCAGGGCAGATAAAAGTAAATAAGGGCCGCTAATGTGAGTTTGTGCAAATTCAAGCTCGCTAATCGCATGAATAGATATAACGGCATACCAGGTAATGGTCAATAAAAAGAGACCCATGATAGCGATGATGACAGGCTTTCCACTCCAGAATTTAGCACTGCCGGGGTATCCAAATACCAGAATCAGTGCAAATAACCAAAAAACAGCAGCCAGACCATTCATAAAACTGGCTGATAATAGAAAATTAATTAACCAGAGTGATAATAGAATGGTGGCAACAATAACAACATAGGCTATTTTTGCCGGCAGTGAAGGAAATTGAGCAAAACCAGCCCATTCATAAGCAGCAAACAACATAATAAGACCGACAAATGCTGCAAATGAGTTATTTGACAGGAATAAAATGCCGCACACGGCCAGAGGGAAAAGAACTAAAGCGGTAATGACTCTTAATTTTAGCATTCAGGTGTTATTCTTCTGTTATTCTTTTAATTGTTCACCGGTGCGGCCAAAACGTCTTTGTCTTGCATGAAAAGAGTCTATGGCTTTGATGAGCATTTTTTTATTAAAATCAGGCCATAAAATATCCGTGAAATAAAACTCACAATAGGCCAGCTGCCATAAAATAAAATTACTGATTCTTTTTTCACCACCCGTACGAATAAATAAATCAGGCTCGGGTAAACCACTCATTGCCAAATGCTGTTCAATGGTATCTTCATCAATATCATCTGCAGCTAACTCACCGGTTTTCACCTCAAGTGCAACTTGCCGGGTTGCCTGCATGATATCCCAGCGACCGCCATAGTTGGCAGCAATATTAAAAACCAGGCCATCATTATTTGCCGTTAACGCAACAGCCTCATCAATGAGAGTTCTGATTTTTTCTGAAAAAGCAGAAAGTTCGCCAATGACCCGAAGCTGAACATTATGTTCATGCAGCTTTTTTACTTCACGTGTCAGAGCTGTGGCAAACAACTCCATCAGAAGTCCAACTTCCTTTTCAGGTCTACGCCAGTTTTCACTACTAAAAGCAAAAACAGTTAAAACTTCAAGTTCTTCTTCAACACAGCCTGCAACAATTTTCCTGAGCGTACTCAGTCCGGCTTTATGTCCGGCAAAACGCGGCATAAAACGCTTTTTAGCCCAACGCCCATTACCATCCATAATAATGCAGATATGTTTTAGTGCATTGCCTCTGGCGCGAGTCGGGTTATCCGCTGACATGTTAGATTTCCATTAAATCTTTTTCTTTAGTAGCCAGAATCTGATCGATTGTTTTCACATGTTTATCCGTCAGCTTCTGAATATTATCCTGTCCGCGATGTTCCTCATCCTCAGAAATTTCTTTTTCTTTTTCAAGTTCTTTTAATGAACCATTGGCATCACGACGAATATTGCGTACAGCAACTTTAGCATTCTCACCTTCATGACGGACCACTTTAATCAGATTTTTACGCGTTTCTTCTGTCAAAGGAGGTAAGGGGATTCGCATTAAATCACCGCTGGTAGCAGGATTCAGTCCTAAATCAGATTTTAAGATAGCCTTCTCGACAACAGGTGTCATTTGTTTTTCCCAAACCTGGACTGATAGCGTTCTGGAATCCAGGATAGAAATATTAGCGACCTGATTCAGTGGTGTCTCATTACCATAATAATCAACAGTAATACTATCAAGCAAACTGGTGTGGGCACGACCTGTTCTGATTTTCATTAAATCTTGTTTAAGTGAGTCAAGACTCTTACCCATACGAGCATCAGCATCACTTTGAATTTCATTAATCACACAATTCTCCCGACAATATAAACAACGACCCAACACGTGCCTACCGCTTTATTCAACAAGTGTCTACAACTATTGAACAAGTGCCTACAGCTTTATTCAACAAGTGTCTACAACTATTGAACCAAAGTACCTTCCTGTTCACCACGGAGTACTTTATCAAGTGCGCCTTCTTTAGTCATATTATAAACTCGAACAGGCATTTTATGGTCACGACACAAGACAATTGCAGTGGCATCCATCACATTTAATTTTTTATCTAAAACTTCATCATAAGTCAAAGTACTATAAAGCGTTGCATCAGGATCTTTAACGGGATCAGCAGAATAAACACCATCCACTTTAGTGGCTTTAATGACCACATCAGCTTCGATTTCAATACCACGCAGGCTGGCTGCAGAGTCCGTAGTAAAAAAAGGATTGCCTGTACCGGCAGCAAAGATTACAACACGGCCTTTCTCAAGATGTCGAATAGCTCGACGACGAATGTAATCTTCACACACCTGATGGATAGGCAAGGCAGACATCACTCTCGCAGGAACACCGTTCTTTTCCAGTGCATCCTGAAGAGCCAGAGAATTAATGACTGTTGCCAGCATGCCCATATGATCACCAGCGACTCGATCCATACCCGAAGCCGCCAGACCAACACCACGAAAAATATTGCCGCCGCCAATGACAATAGCCACCTGAATACCTTTTTCTATTTGTCGTTTTACTTCCTGAGATACATAAGTCAATACCTGTGGGTCAATACCAAAATTTTGCTCCCCCATTAATGCCTCACCACTGAGTTTTAACAGGACTCTTTGATATTTTACGCTCACAGGCTGCTCCTTCTTAATCAAGTAATCTCAATTTGAAAACTTTTATTAGACCTTTTAGTAAGGTAATAAAACGACTTAAGGGTTTTTAACCACCCATTTGAGCCATTACTTCAGCTGCAAAATCTTCGTTTTTCTTTTCCATGCCTTCGCCAACTTCCATACGGGTAAAGCCCAGAATAGTTGCACCAGCATCTTTAACTAATTTCTCAACAGTAATGTCAGGGTCTTTAACAAAAGGCTGACCGACTAAAGTATTGTCTTTAATGAAACGCTTGATTTTACCTGCAACAATTTTTTCTATGATGTTTTCAGGCTTACCGCTATTAGCAGCTTCTGCAGCAGCAATTTCTTTCTCTTTTGCTAGTTCAGCTGTATCCAGAGAAGACTCATCCAGACCTTTAGGGTTGGTTGCTGCAACATGCATTGCAACATCTTTAATCAGTTCTGCATTACCACCCTGCATATCAACAACCACACCAATTTTGGTGCCGTGCAGATAAGCACCTAACTGACCTTCTGTCGCGAAAGTTGCAAAACGACGAACTGACATATTTTCGCCAATTTTTGCAATCATTGTCTTTAAAATAATATTAATGCTTTCAGAACCATCTTCTAGAGGCATTTCCAATAGGGCTTCAACATCAGCTGGTGCATCCGATAAAATTCGTTTAGCTGCAGCACTGGCAAAACCACCAAACTCATCACCCATAGCAACAAAATCAGTCTCACAGTTCACTTCCAGCATAACACCCTTTTTAGCATCATCACTGAATGCAACAACAACTTTACCTTCAGTAGCAATACGGCCTGCTTTTTTATCAGCTTTTGCCAGACCCGTTTTGCGCATCAATTCAATTGCGGCCTCTATATCTCCATCTGTTTCGACCAGTGATTTTTTACATTCCATCATACCAGCGCCAGTGCGCTCACGTAACTCTTTAACCAAAGCGGCGGTAATTGCCATTTTTTTGACCTCATATAATTCAAAAACCGGGTAGTTCCAGCTTATTTCCTCTTATCAAGTAAAGATAAGGGATGCCGCTAACTGCCCGGAAGTTTTCTCGCTTCTTAGCATCTGAAGTGCTGTTTTAAGATGCCTTTTGTGTTTTCTCTGAATTTTCAACTTCAACAAATTCATCTGAAACAACGGTTTCAGTATTTGCAGCTTTTGCATCAAGAACAGCTTCTGCAGCAGTTTCAGCATAGAGATTATTAGCACGAATCGCATCATCATTACCCGGAATGATATAATCAATACCCTCAGCTTTGTTGTTAGTATCAACAACGCCAATCACTGGAATGCCCAGTTTATTGGCTTCCAGAACAGCAATTTTTTCATGGCCGACATCAATAATAAAAACAGCTGAAGGCAATGAGTTCATATCTTTGATACCACCCAGACTTTTTTCCAGCTTTTCCATTTCCCGGGAATTCATCAACACTTCTTTTTTAGTCAACGTATCAAAAGTGCCGTCAGTAGACGCTTTTTCTAAATACTTCAGACGCTTAATAGACTGTTTAACTGTTTTAAAGTTAGTCAGCATACCACCTAACCAGCGGTGATTAACATAAGGCATACCACAACGCAGTGCCTGTTCTTTAACAGACTTGCCCGCTGCACGTTTTGTTCCAACAAAAAGGACTTTACCGCGTTTAGCGGCAATCTGACCAACAAAGTTCATTGCATCGTTGAACATTGGTAGTGTTGATTCTAAGTTAATAATATGAATTTTGTTACGCTCACCAAAAATGTATTGTCCCATTTTTGGATTCCAGTAGCGGGTCTGGTGACCGAAATGAACGCCTGCTTCAAGCATCTGACGCATTGTAACTTTTGCCATGATAAATTTCCTTGTGTAAGGGTTAGATCTTCCCTATATCCCATAAACCAACCTGATTTTTCACTGTTATCTATTAAACAGTGTCCAGGCACCCAGATTTATGTGTCGATATAGGGTCGGAATAGTAAATAACCTTGCCAGAGCTTTAGATTTTGCTAAAGACTTACGTGTAACAAGGCGTGCGTATTATTCCATAAAAGCATTGAAACAACAATATTTCTTTTACTCCGGATTTAGGAATGTAGAATGCTCTTGAAATAATCCATCTTAAAAAATATTGCTCACTTTTGCTGTATAAAAGGTATAATGCCCACTGTTTATCTGGAAGCACTTTTAGTGAAAGAATTGACTCATGAGCATTAGTATAAAAACACCTGAAGAAATTGAAAAAATGCGTATTGCCGGAAAACTGGCTGCCGAGGTTCTGCAAATGATTGAACCTCATGTCAAACCCGGTATAACAACCGATGAATTAGACAAAATATGCCATGACTATATTGTCAATGAACAACAGGCGATTCCGGCACCACTGAATTATCATGGTTTCCCCAAATCAATATGCACATCAGTTAATAATCAGATTTGTCACGGTATTCCCGGTGATAAAAAACTTAAAAACAGTGATATTATCAATATTGATATTACTGTCATCAAAAATGGTTATCATGGTGACACCAGTAAAATGTTTCTGTTAGGAAAGCCATCGGTTTTAGCTGAACGTCTTTGCCGAATCAGCCATGAATGTCTTTTTACCGGTATAAAAATGGTTAAACCCGGTATTCACCTGGGAGACATTGGTCATGCTATCGCCCAACACGCTGAAAAACATAATTTTGCTGTTGTTCGAGAATATTGTGGTCATGGAATTGGTATTAACTTTCATGAAGATCCTCAGGTGCTTCATTACGGTAAACCCGGTACTAGAGAAAAGCTTGAACAAGGTATGATATTCACTATTGAGCCGATGATTAATGCCGGGAAACGTCAAATACGAGTATTACCCGATAAATGGACCGTGGTCACCAAGGATCGCAGCCTGTCTGCACAGTGGGAGCATACCATTTTAGTCACTGCTGACGGGTATGAAATATTAACCCTTCGTGATGAAGAACAGCCATGAGCCGATACCAAAATTAGACAGGGAAAAAGCAACAATGCAACTCACCATACCCGCTTCTCTAGAGCTTCTTTTTGACTTCTCTTCACTTGAATCTGAGCTAGCTGAAAGTAAGACCCCATTATTGCCGTTAAAAGCTGCTGTTAAATCAATCTATGAGAAACAAACTCAGCAATTTCAGGAACAACATAATATTGTTCATCTGATCCGTGAACGTTCCCATGCGATTGATATCATATTGACACTGGCCTGGTCCTATTACAATTTGGGTGAAAATGCCGCATTATTGGCCGTCGGCGGTTATGGTCGTGGTGAATTACACCCCCACAGCGATGTTGATTTGCTGTTGTTGCACGATGCCGAGCATCCTCTTGATATCCCTATAGAAGAACAGTCCGAAAGTAATAAAGACTTTGTGGAAAATCTACAGTTCTTTATTACCCTGCTCTGGGATATCGGCTTAGAAATCGGTCATAGTGTTCGTACTGTTGATGAGTGTATAAAGGAAGCGGAAAATGACATCACTATTATCAGTAATCTTATGGAATCCCGCCTGATCACGGGTGATCATATACTTTATGAACAATTAGCCAGTCAGTTAAGTCCCAGGAATATCTGGCCGACAAAAGACTTTACCGCCGCTAAAATTCAGGAAAAAAACCAGCGCTATCGCAAATTCAATGAAACGGCCTACAATCTGGAACCCAATATAAAAGAAGGACCGGGCGGCTTACGCGATATACAGCTCATCGGCTGGGTGGCCAAACGGCATTTTAATGTTGAAAGCCTGAAAGAACTTGTTGGCCATAATTTTCTGACACTTCATGAATATGAGCAGCTGGAAAACGGGCAAAACTTTCTCTGGAAAATTCGTTTTGCGCTGCATATCCTATGCAGGCGTCATGAAGAACGACTACTGTTTGACTATCAAAGAGAGCTGGCCCAGCAGTTTGGCTATACTGACTGCGAGGGAAAATTAGCAGTTGAATGTTTTATGCATGACTATTATCAGACAGTCATGCAATTAGAGCGTCTTAATGAGATGCTGCTGCAATACTTTCAGGAAGCCATTATTTTCGGTGATGCGGATGCAGAGCCGAAAAAAATCAATCGCCGGTTTATCAATTATAAGGGCTATATTGCTGCAGCAAACCAGAATATATTCCGCAATTATCCTTTTGCCCTGCTGGAAATTTTTCTCCTGCTCTGCCAGGATCCGGAACTTAAAGGCGTTCGGGCCAGCACCATTCGCCTGATCCGTGCTAATAACTATTTAATTGATGATAGTTTCCGCAAGGATCTCCGCTGCCGTTCATTATTTATGGAAATACTACGCCAGCCTTTTGGTATTACCCATGAAATGCGGCGCATGAACCGCTATGGTGTTTTAGCCGCTTATATACCTGAATTTAAACAAATTGTCGGTCAAATGCAGCATGATTTATATCATGCCTATACGGTCGATGAGCACACTCTGAAGGTACTGCGCAACACCCGGCGCCTTTTTGTGCGTAAGCATGCTGATGAATTGCCTCTGGCCAGTAAAATCGCTCATTATCTTCCCAAACCAGAATTATTGTACATGGCGGCATTGTTTCATGATATTGCTAAAGGTCGCGGCGGCCGACATGAGCAATTAGGGGCAATTGATGCTGAACAGTTCTGTCAAAAACATGATCTAAACCTCAGAGATACCCGTCTTGTCAGCTGGCTGGTTAAAAATCATTTGGTCATGTCCATGACCGCACAACGAAAGGATATTAATGATCCTGCTGTGATCCATGAATTTGCCTTACTGGTTGGCGAGAGTCATTATCTGGACTACCTCTACATGCTCACTGTGTCTGATATCCGGGCGACCAGTCCTAAAGTATGGAATAGCTGGAAGGATTCTTTATTATCACAACTCTACAATCTGACAAAAATTGCTTTAAACAAAGGTCTGGACAACCCTCAACAACAAGAAGAATGCATTAAAAATTTCAAAGCGATTGCATTAGGTAAATTAACCGACAAGCATTATTCACAAGCACCTGTCATTGAGCTCTGGAATACTTTACCGGATGAGTATTTTATTAAATTTCAGCCGGAAGAAATCGTCTGGCAAACAGAGGCTGTGCTCAATATTTCTGAGAATGACACCAATAAATCACCGGTTCTACCCCTGATTCTTATTAGAACTCATGAAGAACGCGGTGGTACAGAAATTTTCATTTACACAAAAAAAGAAGATTATGTTTTTGCACTAGTTACCTCAACATTGTCACAACTGGTACTTGATGTCACCGAGGCCAAAACTGTTTCTTCTTCCAATGATCGTACTTACCATACTTATTTTGTTCTGGAAGAAGATGGTTCTGCAGTCACTGATAATGATCGCATCGAAACAATCCTCAAGTCACTTGAAGACAAACTGGCTCAGGACAGTTTTGTTTTACCTGCAGTTTCTCAAAGACTGAGCCGCAGCCAAAAGCAGTTTTCTCTTAAGACAAAAGTACAGTTTGATGAAGATCTGGAAAATAATCAGACCTTGATGACCATAACAGCGTCAAACCGCCCTGCTCTATTATCCCATATCGGCCAGGCTCTGGTTGAATGTCATATCTCTCTGGACAACGCAAAAATTTCAACTTTTGGTGAAAAAGTAGAGGATGTCTTTGTTATTCGGGATAAAAACAAACAAATTATTACCGATATCAAGCAGCAGGAAGATATTCGCAGGGCAATTATACGTCGGGCAGATGAGATAGAATGACACCAGACACTCAGTGTTCCGAACGCTTAACACTGAATTATTGTTTAAAGCACCACTTTAATAAACTCCAGGCCGTTGCCATCAGGATCACGACAAAATAGTGCCTGCCGTCCTGAGCGACTCATAGTAAAGGGAATCTGATCAGCCTCTAAATTAGATTTAATTGTTTCAATTTGCGTGACATGAATGGCCAGATGACGATCTCGTCCGGCATGCTCTGGCGGATTCAGCTTTCGCTCTGTTTCCGGCAAATTTAGTAAATGGATCTGCTGCTCACCCACATCCAGCCAGGCACCATCAAAACTCATTTGCGGACGGTGAAGATTTTGTTTCAGTCCAATAATATGACAATAAAAATTAATAGACCTGGGTAAATCTTTGACAATCAGACTGCCATGGTGAAGACCGATAAATATTGGCTGATTTTCCATTGTTTCCGGATATTAATATAAAACCTGTATTGTATTAACATACAAGAAAATTGCAAAGATTATTTGATGCAGGGGCGGTAATTCTTTTATAATAGTCTGATCTGAATATAGAGAGCCATAGAATGAATCCAGCATTAGACCTGTTAAAGCCCTATCCATTTGAAAGACTTGCTGCATTAAAAAAAGACATTAATCCGAATGGCAAATTAAAACATATTTCTTTATCCATTGGTGAGCCCAAGCATGAACCGCCTGGTTTTGTCTTTGATGCCATTAAAGACAACTTTGACGGTCTGGCAAAATACCCGACCACAAGAGGCCTGCCTGAGCTGCGTCAGACAATCTCCCGCTGGATAGAAAAACGTTTTAATCTCAGTGAAGACCAAATCGACCCGGAAACACAGGTTTTACCGGTTAATGGCACAAGAGAAGCCCTGTTCGCCTTTGCACAATCTGTCATTGACAAAAAGGAAAAAGATCCACTGGTGGTCATGCCTAATCCTTTTTACCAGATATATGAAGGCGCAGCTATTCTTGCCGGAGCGACACCCTATTTCGTCAACGCCTGCGAAAGAACTTACTATATTCCCGATTTTGATAATATCCCCAGAAATATCTGGAAACTCTGCCAGCTTTTATATATCTGTTCTCCAGGCAATCCTTCAGGTGAAGTGATTGATAAGTCGTCATTACAGCAATTAATAAAATTAGCGCATCAGTATGATTTTATTATTGCCTCTGATGAATGTTATTCAGAAATTTATCAGGAAGAGCACAGACCACCTCCCGGTCTGCTTGAAGCAGCCAGTGATATGGGATTAACCGATTTTAAAAATCTGGTAGTATTTAATAGTTTATCCAAACGTTCTAATGTGCCCGGCCTGCGTTCAGGTTATGTTGCCGGCGATGCGGAGATTATCCAGAAGTTCCTTTTATATCGAACTTATCATGGTTCAGCAATGCCCATCACTACCCAGCATGCCAGTATTGCCTGCTGGAATGATGAGCAGCACGTAAAAGAAAATCGAGCCGCTTATCGAGAAAAATATCAGGCATTTATTGATATTTTAAACCCGGTAATTGATATAAAAGCACCACCGGCCTCATTTTATATCTGGCTTAAAGTCCCCTGTGGTGATGATGAAAAATTTGCTGCCACACTCTTTGAAGATCAGCATATTACCGTATTACCCGGCAGTTATCTGTCACGAAAAACAGGTCAGGCCAATCCCGGTCTCGGCTATGCAAGAATTGCGTTGGTTGCACCACTTGACGAGTGTATTGAAGCAGCACAACGTATTCGTACTTATCTAAAGCGTTATAAGGAATAATTAATGAGCGACATGCAAGAAATTATTGAACAAGCCTTTGAAAATCGGGCAGAAATCACTCCTTCATCAGTTGACACCCATGTCAAAGAAGCAGTTGTTGAAGCGATTCAGATGCTGGATAGCGGACGCCTTAGAGTGGCTGAAAAAATTGATGGTGACTGGGTTGTTAACCAGTGGCTGAAGAAAGCCGTTCTGCTTTCTTTTCGAATTGAAGATAACCAGCTGATGAAAAGCGGCTCTACCAATTATTTTGATAAAGTTGAGTCAAAATTTCAGGACTATAATTCACGTGACTTCCGTGAAGCTGGAATTCGTGTTGTCCCGCCTGCTACCGTTAGAAAAGGTGTCTATATCGCACCAGGCGTGGTATTGATGCCATCTTATTGCAACATCGGCGCCTATGTTGATAGCGGCACGATGGTTGATACCTGGGCAACAGTTGGATCCTGTGCTCAAATTGGTAAAAATGTTCACCTTTCCGGTGGTGTTGGAATTGGCGGCGTACTTGAGCCACTACAAGCCGGGCCAACCATTATTGAAGATAACTGCTTTATCGGAGCTCGCTCTGAAGTGGTTGAAGGTGTAATCGTTGAAGAAGGTTCTGTTATTTCTATGGGTGTTTATATTGGTCAGAGTACCCGTATTTACAATCGAATGACAGATGAAGTCAGCTATGGTCGTATTCCTGCCGGTTCAGTCGTTGTTTCTGGCAACCTGCCTTCTGCTGACGGCAAGTACAGCCTTTATTGTGCTGTGATTGTTAAGCAGGTTGATGCGAAGACTCTGGGTAAAGTTGGGATTAATGAGTTGCTGAGGAATATTTAAGGTTGCGTTCAAAAAGTGCTTTGGTAAAAAGCCGTGTTTAGGAGGTGGGTGCAACTATCAGGGGACGCTCAAGTACATCCATGTAGCGCTCTGCTTCGGCATGACCGCCAAGGATGGTGGAAATGCAGCGAGAGGCAGGACGCCGAAGCTGTCCATGCCTCGAACCAAAAGTAGGCGCCCTGAGGCGAAGCCCCGGGCAGTTGCACCCTCCTCCCCAATACTACCTGCAGCACTTTTCTCACTATGGGCGGGTAGTGCAAAAGCCAAAATCAAAAGAAAACAGTATCACTTAAATTCAGTAGTGATGTTTTTTCTTATCTCTTGATCTTGCTTTTGATTTTGGACAACACGAGCGAGGATAGATGCCGTAGAGAGTGTTGGGTAAACTGGTTCATCTGAATGGGGTATGTGAAAACAGGGACGTTTTCACTAAGCGTTACATGGATGTATTTACACGCGTCCCCAGTCAGATGAACCAGTCTACCCAGCAATCGTCTTTCTACACCCCATAATACCCGAGCGAGCCCCTAATTCTT
>DAOVUK010000513.1 GCA_030632625.1 Gammaproteobacteria bacterium | reverse complement strand
CGCCTGACAGATTTTTAAATATAACCTATACTTTCTATATCTCCTATAAGGATATCAGGTCAGGTTGCTTATGAAAAAAATAATGCTAGTTATGTGTTTTTTCATCGTATCTGTTGTTTCACAGGTCACCTTTTCAGAAACATTGAGAATCTCTCCCGAGCAATTAAAACAGCAGCTGTCAGACAATAAACTGATAATTCTCGATGCCCGAAGCTTAAAAGCCTATCGGGCGGGACATATTCAGGGTGCTCATAGCTTCCCTGTCAATTTAACCTATAAAGATCAGGATGTTAATGGAAAAATTAGTCAACCGGTAAGCACCCAGAAAAATTTTCGCTCACGCGGCATAGGCAAAGACTCACAAGTCATTGTCTATGATAATGGTGATTTAGTTGATGCCGCCCGATTATTCTGGATCCTCGAAGTTTATGGTTTAAGTCAGGTTAAGGTATTAGATCATGGTTATGATGACTGGCTGAACAAAGCCTATCCCATCAGTTTCGAAGACCATATAGCAGTACCCAGCCAATACATTGCAACACTCAATCACAAACGCATCGCCAGTAAGTTCACCACCCAGTTAGCAACGCGTAATAGCAATCAGGTGGTCATTGATGCCCGCAATGTCTCAGATTATATTGGTGATACGTCTTCTGCTAAACGCTTTGGTCATATTCCCACAGCCATCAACATCCCGTCCACCCATAATATTTCTGCTACCGATGAATTTGCCAGTTTAAAATCAATTGCTCAATTAACACAGATTTACAGCAGCATTCCCAAAGATAAAAAAGTCGTTATCTATTGTGCTATCGGCCGTGTCTCATCGTCTAATTATCTGGCCTTAAGAGAATTGGGTTACAACGTTTCCAATTATGATGCGTCCTGGAATGAGTGGGCAAATGATTTTAAACTGCCAGTTGAAAAACAACCATAAACTATTACTATAAACCAGGAGTTGGTAAATCATTATAATGTGGCAGAAACTCAGTATTCGAAACCAGTTGATTGTGTTAATAGCAATATTACTCATTTTTATAGAACTGGGAACATTTGCTCTATTGACCTGGTTTGATCATCAGGAACGCCGCACCATTGCTGTAGAACAGGCACAAACACTGGGACGCTCTCTGAATAATGATTTACTCATAGCACTTATATCACCTGACGCAGATATTTATTCTGACATTGCCTTTCGTATCAGTGGATTCAAATCCGTTGATGCTCTGGTGCTGTTTGATGAAAACAATAAAGCCGTTTTAAGCCATGGCAATTTAGATTACACTAATGAGCTTCAGGGAAAAGAGCTGCTGCTGGATCAATCCTGGTTTTCCAGTAAAGCTCGTTTGTTTCTTAAGATTCCGGTTCAGGCTGATGATTATGCTTTCGGCCAGGCATTAATTGTCATTAACCCCGAACAATATCAAACCGGATTACATGAACATTTTTTCACCCTGTTATTTATCTTTCCTGTTTTTCTGCTTATTGGTCTGGTGATAGCCTGGAAAATCAGCCGCCTCTTTACCCATCCCTTTCGTGAACTGGCTGCCGCCATGAAAAGTAATAATGTGCAAAAGAATGAATATCAGAGTGTCTCAACCGAAGCTAAAAATGAAGTTAAGTCCCTTTTCGATGGCTACAATGAAATGATCAGCCAGGTTAGAAAAACCACTGACCTGCTGCACTACCGCAGCCTGCACGACAGTTTAACCGGTCTATACAATCGTTATGCCATAGAACAGGAATTACTTAGAGTTCTTAAGACACAAAATGATAACGATACTTGTTATGCTTTATTAAGCATCGATCTGGATCAGTTTAAACTCATTAATGATTCGGTAGGACATATTGTCGGTGATGAAGTATTAAAAATGATTGCTCATTATCTCAGATCGGAACTACCTGAGAATACGACTCTGGCCCGGATAGGTGGTGATGATTTTTTTCTGCTGTTAAAAAATACCAGCAAAGAAAATGCCCTTCACTTTGCACAGCAGCAGCTTGAGCGATTGAAGGATTTTCGCTTTTTCTGGGAGGGTAACGCAATTAGCGTGTCGGCATCCATCGGTATGGTACTTTTCAGGCCCTTTGAATACTCTCTTGAAGAGTTGATAAAAAAAGTCGATATTGCTTTTTATACCGCCAAGTCCAGGGGACATAATAACCTGCACCTGTACAATGCTGAAAACAAAGAAAGCAATCAAACCAGTAAT
>DAOVUK010000015.1 GCA_030632625.1 Gammaproteobacteria bacterium | reverse complement strand
TCATTAGCTGAAGGCTCTTCATTGGCTGAGGGCTCTTCATTAGCTGAAGGCTCTTCATTGGCTGAGGGCTCTTTACCCGCTGAAGGCTCTTTACCCGCTGAAGGCTCTTCATTGGCTATCAGCTCTTCAATTACAATGAGCTGCTCGTCTGCTAAAGACTCTGTAGTTTTCGAATCACTACTGTATAAGTCCCATAAGCGAACTTCCTGCAATTCCTCTTCCGTTAAATACGGGTATCTCTTATGCTCCGATTCCAGAAGTTTATCAATAGTATTGGCATTTTTTAGTTGCTCATCGCTAATGCTCTGTTCAGCATTTTTTCTATCTTTATTCTTTTTACTGGTCACTAATTCTGAGAGTTTAGCGGCTAACTTTTCAACTGACTGAATTGAAAAACTCTCCTCCTGGGGATCATGGAGCTCATCAAATTCATTATCATGAAAGAGAATCGGCAAATCAATTTTTTCCAGCAATTGATCCAGCGCATCATCATCCTCTGCATAACTGTCATCCATATCTATCAGAATAACATCAGCGTCAACAGCATGCTCTAATTGATCGACAAAACTTAAATTCAAAAAACCACAAAGCACAACATTAGCACCATGTCGTCTAAACATTTCCTGCAGGCACTTTTGGATATTTTCAGATCCGGATGCGATAGCAAGATTAATATCTTTAAGTTTTTGCATCTAAATATTATATTTCATAGTGACATGAATCAAATTATACATCAGTTAGTTTTCTGATATTAGCAATCAGATCATGTTCCTGATATGGTTTGCCCATATACTCATTGACTCCAATTTTCATCGCTCTGTCTCTGTGTTTGTCACCTGTTCTTGATGTAATCATAATAATAGGGATATGTTTAAGTTTGTCATCATCCCGCATATGCGTTGCTAATTCAAAACCATCCATACGCGGCATCTCAATATCGAGCAACATCACATCAGGTATTGATTCATGCAAAGTTGCAATAGCATCCACACCATCTTTAGCAGTGATAACCTGATAGTCATAGCGCTGCAATAAACGTTGTGTTACTTTTCTTACAGTAATTGAGTCATCAACAACCATAACGGTTGTAGTGACACTTTCAGCTGCTTTGATTTCCATGTCCTGTTCTGCAGCAACTTTCATCATTGCGCCTTCACGTGCGAGAACACCCAGATCTAAAATCAAGGCTATTTTTCCATCACCCAAAATAGTTGCACCTGTGACTCCTTTTACTGTGCTTAATTGCGGACCAACCGATTTGACAACAATTTCCCGACTGCCCATGAGTCCATCGACGAACAGGGCAACACGGTGTTCACCTGAACGTGCTAATAAAATAGGTGCTTTGGTTTTATCTCCCGGCAATGAAGGCCTATTAATGCCTAATGCGGTACCAAGATGCATGAACTGATATTGTTCATTATGCCATTGATAATAGGTATCATTACTTGCAGTTAAACGCTCGAGCACATCATTTGTTTCTCGAATAATATTTTCAATACCGACAAGCGGGATAGCAAAAATTTCCTCACCCACTTCAACCATCAGAGCTCGACTGACCGACATTGTCAGTGGCATCAGCACTTTAAAGATTGAACCGCTGCCTTCTTGTGAATCAATATCCAGCGTGCCGTTGAGCTGCTTTATTTCAGCATTAACCACATCCATACCAACACCACGGCCTGAAATCTGACTCACTTCAGTCGCAGTACTGAAACCTGACTCCATAATAAAGTGAATAATATCCTGTTCGGTCAGTTTGGCATTTTTCAGCATCAAGCCATGTTCAATCGCTTTTTTTCGTACTGCTTCAATATTAATTCCGGCACCATCATCGATAACTTTAATCTCAATTTCAGAACCATCACGCCCGATAATCAGTTTGATATTACCGACTGGTTTTTTTCCTGCTGTTTCACGTTCTTCTGGTGTCTCAATACCATGGGCAATAGCATTGCGCAGCATATGCTCAAGAGGTGCCATCATTTTCTCTAATACGCGACGATCGATTTCCTGATCACCACCATAAAGTTCAAAATTAACCTGTTTTTTCAGTTCCTTAGAGGTTTGTCGGATAATTCGACGAAATCGAGTCAGTTGGCTCTTAAAAGGAACCATACGAGTTCGCATTAAGCCTTCCTGCAAATCAGTATTGACGCGTCCCTGCTGAATCAGCAGTGTCTCTGATTCACTGTTCAGGTTTTTCATTGTGTTTTCAATACTATCCAAATCCGATACAGTTTCAGCCATGGCACGGGTGATCTGCTGCATATTTGAGAAACGATCAAATTCTAATGGATCAAATTCTTCGTAACGCTCATAACCCAGGGATTCAGCCTGATCCATACGTGACTGGATTTGAGCTTCTGTTTCCATTTCAAAGCGACGCAACTGTTCCCGAAGACGAATAATAGTCGTATTCATTTCATCCAGTGAGACTTGAACTTCATTGCTGCCCTGATCCAGGCGAGAACGGTAAATACTCACTTCACCTGCATAATTGACCAGCTCATCTAAAATATCAGCACTAACCCTGACCCGTTCAGTATTAGCTGCAGTTACTTTGGTTTTATTTGCAGCGACTTGTTCTGGCTTGATTTCTTCTGGTTCAGTGCCAAAAATTGTGTGTTCAGGTTTCAGCAGTTCCTCAGGTTCAGGAACGTTCTCAGGTTGAAGACTTTCCTCGGGTTGAAGACTTTCCTCGGGTTGAAGACTTTCCTCGGGTTGAAGACTTTCCTCATGTTCATCGATAAGCTTAATGCTATCATCATGCTCAATAATTTCTACAGCATCTGTTTCACTTTCAGCAGCAGTGGGCTCATCGGATTCAACGTCACTCGTTTGTTCAGTATCTTCAGATTGGCTCGTTTCCTCAGTCTTTTGCTGAGCATCTTCACCAGTTTCACCCTGCTTAATAATTTCCGCTTGTGTAATGAGCTCATCGGCTGATCTGACAGCTCTACCCGCTTTTAGATCATCCAGCATATCATTAAGGGTATCATGAGCCTGGTGCAAAAGCTCAAAAAATTGCTGGCTGGGTGTCTGGTTCAGACTGGTAATTTTTTCAAGCTGAGTTTCAAGGCTATGGGTCAAGTCACCAATTGGTGAAATGCCTGCCATTCGGGCGCCACCCTTAATCGTATGCAAGTCTCTTAAGAGCTGCTTTAATTGATCGGAATTACCCGGTTCATGCTTTAATTGAGAAAGTGCAGCATCACTTGAGTCCATGAGTTCCTGTGCTTCTTCAAGGAAGATCTCCATCAGATCATCATCATAGAATTCAGCCAGTAGTTCTTCTTCTGAAGAACTTTCAGCAGGTGATTGCTCATTAATCGCTATAAACTTTTCTTCAGCGCTATCTAAAAGCGGCTCTGCGGATGAGGAATCTGCGCTGTCAGTCTCAGTGTGTGTATCAATTGATTCTTCTTCACTGATACTATCAAGCTGGGCAATAATATCGGCATTACTCTCAACTTTTTTAGCACTTTTCAAGTCATCGACCATTGAAGAGAGAACATCGTGTACCTGCAAAAGCAGATCAATATGGTTGTGAGAGAAAACCATATCACCCTGAGTAAACTGTTCCAGTTTACTTTCAAAACTATGAGTTAAGTCGCCAATTGCTGTTACGCCAGCCATTCTGGCCCCACCTTTGAGAGTATGCATATCTCTCAACAAGCGATTCAGTGCTTTTGCATCACGGCTATTTTCCTTCAGATTCTGCAGTACCTGTCCACTGGATTCAAGTAACTCTTCACCTTCTTCAATAAATATTTGCAGTAATTCATCATCATATTCACCAAACACTGAGTCTTCAGCTTCAGCCTGTTTCTCTTCTTCAAATACTTCAGAACCCTCAGTTGAACCAGGAGTGTCTTGTTCAATATTAAGCCGTTCCTCACTGATACTGATTTCTTCACTGACTTCGCTGGCATCTAACAGGTTTTCAAGATGCAATACCTGTTCATATTTTTCTAAAATTCTATGTTGAAGTTCTTCATTTTCTTCAGGAATCGTTGTTGTCGATTTACTCAACTGCTCTAATACTGATGTGCTGAACTGAGCGAGTTCAGCCAATAACTGGATAAATTCCGGGTCCAGTATCTGCCCTTTCTCAGCAATTACTTTTACAGCCTTTTCCATTTGCTCACTGACATTTCCGATGGCGTGAATATCTGCCATGTGAGCACTACCGCGCAGCGTATGCAAACTTCTGGTTAAAATATCATCCGGCGGGCAGGTATCATTTAGTAAATGACATTGCTCGATAAATTGTTCAATATTTTTAATATGGCCTAAGGCTTCATTAGTAAATATTTCTAACAGTACGGGATCCATCCACTCTTCATCTTCATCTTCCTCTTCTTCATTTAATGCTTCTATTGTGATTTTAGAGTCTTCAACCTGTTCAGAGTCTTCAACTAATGCAGAGTCTTCAACCAGTTTAGAGTCTTCAACTATTTCAGAGTCAACAGATTTAGTTTTTTCTCCAACCTCAATAAGATCAGTCGCTGTTTTATCTGTCTCCTGATTCAATAGTTTAATATCAAATGTTTCACCCTTACTTAAGATATGTGCATAGGCAGCAATTCGTGAAGAATCAACATTTGAAAATCTTTGTTGTTCGTATGCATCAATAATTTCAGGAAGCATATTAAGAGCAGATTCAACTGTTGCAAAGTGTAATTCATCAGCAGTAATCGTCTTATTTATAACACGACTGATTAGATTTTCAAAAGCCCATGCAAACTCACCCATTTCATATGCACCAACCAGTCGCCCGCTTCCTTTGAGTGTATGAAATGAGCGACGCATATCAGTTAACGCATTCATGCTGTTTTGTGCTGACTTCCATTGCGGGTAGAGCGTGGATAGTTTTTCAATTTCCTCTTGAGCTTCTTCAATAAAGATTTCCATTATTTCCGGATCAACATCATCTGATGTTTCCAGTTTTTTTATATCAGGATAATCTTTTGCAGGATCAGGGATTAAATGCGTCTTTGCTGCCTGAGGTGTTGATTGAATTTCTTCTGGTGGGATATTTTCTGAACTCTCTTCAAGGCCAGCAGGCTCCTGTCCAGTTGAAGAGTCCTCAACGGGTATAGAGTCCTCAACCAGTAAAGAGTCTTCAACGGGTATAGAGTCTTCAACCAGTAAAGAGTCTTCAACAGGTAAAGAGCCCTCAGCAAATAAAGAGTCATTATGAACTGCCTGTTGGACGTCCGGGTTTTTTAAATAATCAATTTCCTCTAGTGTTTTTTTTTCAGCGTCTGCAGGTTCACTTTCTTTTAATTCAGTCGCATTGCGGATAATTCGATTAATTGTTTCTGCTGCCCAGCGTAAAGTACTGGAAATATCATCACTGAGAGAATCCGGATTGTCTCTGACCAGATTAATCATTGACTCCATTTGATGAGCAATTTCTTCTGCTTTTTCATTCTGTAATAATTTCACTTGTTCAGCGACAGAAATGACAGCTTTGAGTAAATTTTCTTTTGCAGCAGCTATAGAAACATCCTGCATCCATCTTGCCAATGCTTCACTCAGTTCAGAATCATAAGCAGGGACATCACTCTCACGACCTAATAATTGATCGACTCCCGATTGTGCAACACTTTCAATAATAGATATATCATGCTGTTTTTCTGCAATGGCATCAAGATAATATTCGAGTGCGGTAATAGTATATGCCAGATGCTGCTGCTCATTTTCTGAAAGCAATACGTTATTAACCACCATATTGTTGACCACAAAAGCAGCACAGTCTTTTACAATTTGAGCACCCTGTTCTTTATTTAACAGCTCCAGAACCCCACCAATAGAATTCAAACTGGAATAAACCAAATTAATACTGTGTTCATTTTCTTCTGGATTCTGGACATCATTAGCAAAAGTATCAATCAGTGAAATGATCCCTTCTTTTACTTTTAACAATTCTTTTTTAGCTTCATCAATAACAACAATCTGCAGTTCATTTTTTTCTTGCTCTGTCATCTCAATTTTTGACAGATCAATTTCCTCATCTTCATCAGAATGGCTGAACAACCCACCATGGCCCATTTCTGATACTGCAGATTCAACATATAACAGAGCACTTGCAACTTCCATTAGTATCGTATGTTCAAGCACCTGCTCTGTGTCAAACATTGATTTAAGTTGTTCAATTTTATCCTGTAATACACCCCTGGGCGCATTTTGTCCTAACATGGCGAGCGTATCTGAAATTTGCGTCATCGTACCAATAATGACCTGTAGACTTTCCCGATGTTCTGAGCCTTTAGCTAGCGGAGAGCCTTCAGCGTGTAGAGAGCCTTCAGCAAGTATGGAGCCCTCAGCGAGTGAAGAACTTTCACCTGAAAGCTCACTCACATTACGAACGAAAATATCTAACTGCTCTTTAACATTCGCCAGGTCATCTAAAATGACACCCGTCACTGTTTCCATTAAATCTGCATTAGCACCCCCCATGCTGGCTCGTGCATCTTCCAGTTCATCTTCATCAGGAATAATGTCAGACAGCTTATAGAATGCCTTGACCGAGTTAATTGCAGAGCTCTCAAGATCATTAGAATTTTTGCTATGGGCAATATAAAACAGTAAATTTTTCTTTAGACTCTTAAGTTCCTGTTCATCATTATAAGTATAAGAATCAGTTGATTCACCTGAATCAATCAAATGTTTAATATAACGATCAGCCTGGCCTAACAAATGCTTAGTTGATACACTGGAATCAATACTTCTATCCATTAAACCTTCAATAAAAGCTTCCATTAAACTAAAAAGCTGGTAGAAGTTAGGCGTTTTGATACTTCCTTTTAGTTTAACAACAACTTTTTTGATTCTATTAATACTGGCAATACTTGTACTATCACGATACCAGCCCAGAAGACCCAGATGATAATGATGCCGAATTTTTTTTGCTAATAACCCTGGATCAATACCATTGTCAGGTTCTGGCCTCACATTATCAAGAGCGAGATTGACAGAAAAAACTGCCCCCTCTGTAAGCAGTTTTTCTCCACGGGTGGCTCGCAGATCATTTAATAAAGGCAGAAGCACCATAGGCAGGTCACGAGCACCGCGATCCAGACTCTCCAGGTAATCAGGCAGTTGAATCAAAGCTCTCATGAGGACTTCAAAACTGTCTTCACGCCGGACAATTTCATCATCATAAATAGCCTGTGAAAGCAATTCCATTTCTTCGGCAAGCAAGGTCGAGCCACCCAGCTCAAGCATGTTCAGGCTACCGGCAACCTGGTGAAGATAGGTCGTGCAAAATTGTAATTGGGAATTATCCTCTTCGTCTTCAACAAAGGATTCAAAATGCACACGAGCCTGTTTTAGGGTTTCATGAATTTCGTCAATTACCCATTTCAGGCCGCCATGTTCAAAATCGGTCGCCATTGCTACTCCACAGTCTTATTCTTTGATATATCAACCAGGCTGATAGTCTCTTTTTTTGTTTATTGTTCTAAAGCCATTAGCGCTTTGTAAAATTATGAGCTAAAACATTTAGCAAGGCCCTTAACCCATGTATCATTAATACGTGCCGCTCACTCATTCAATTTTTTTTCTTGAAAAAGCTAATGAATTCGGAAAATTAATCTTTTCCAGTTCAGGGTGAGGATTATTTAACGACTCCCCCGCTCCTAACACCAAAAAACCACCTGGTTTTAGCCGTTGAACCAGCTGGTGTATAATTTTTTTGCGCCTGTCGCGATTAAAATAAATCAACATATTCTGGCAAAAAATAATGTCCATTGGTTCCAGAAGGGTTTTCTTCATATCAACAATATTAAACGGCACAAAACAAACTCGTTTTTTCAGCGTATCAATAATTTGATAACAACCATTGTCCTGTCCAATAAAATATTGCTCAAGGTATCGCTCGGGAACATGGCGGACTTTGTATTGCTCGTAAACTGCCTTGCGTGCTTTGACTAAGGCAGGAATACTAATATCCATCCCTGTCACAGCAAGATAACAGTGCCGATCATTGGATAAATGTTGTAAAAACTGGTTTACAATCATACCCAGGGTATAAGCTTCTTCCCCGGTCGAACAACCTGCACTCCAGATCTGTAATTTTTTCCTATCTGGTTCAGCCTCAAAAAGCCTGGGCAATATAATTTCTTCCAGAAAATCCAGTGAAGGCTGATGGCGAAAAAAACGGGTTTCATGGACCGTTAAGCGGTCAACCAGAGTTAACCATTCTCTTTCTCCATCCCTGGCTGATTGTAGATGCTGGAAATAAGCGGCAAAGTCTTGAATGCCTATTTCTTTCATCCTTAAACCTAAACTGGTCTCAAGAAATGAACGTCTTTCTCTGGGTAAATGCATACCCGTTCGTTGTTCAAGAAAAGAGGTCCAATGATTAAATTGAACATCATCCATTTGCTCGAAACATGATAAGGAGCCGTTTAATACAGCCATTAACTCAGAAGCCCTTTTAAAACCAGCAGAGTGTTATAGTTTTCATCGTTTATAATGTCAGCCTATCTTAGTCAGGTAAGGTGAAACCAGCGACCGATTGTCTCAGTTCATTTGCCAGTTCAGCCAGGTTACCAATAGATGCGGCCGTTTCATTTGTACCCGCAGAGGTCTGAGTGGTAATTTCCTGTACAACATTCATGGAACCTGAAATGCTGACTGCAGCAGAGGATTGCTGTTTGGTTGTATCAGAAATAGCCTGAATTAATTTTGCCAGGGTAGCAGACACCTGCTCAATTTCTTCCAGTGCTCCACCTGCGTTTTGTGCAAGACGCGCACCTTGAACCACTTCAGAAGTACTTCTCTCCATAGAAATAACTGCTTCATTGGTATCAGCCTGAATCGTTTTCACCAGTGCTTCAATCTGTTTTGTGGCGTTACCTGAACGTTCCGCCAGGCGTTGAACTTCATCCGCAACGACTGCGAAACCACGACCGGCATCACCTGCCATAGCCGCCTGAATTGCCGCATTCAATGCCAGAATATTGGTCTGCTCCGAAATGTCATTAATAATTTCAACAATATCACCAATTTCCTGGGAAGATTCACCCAATCGTTTGATTCGTTTTGATGTTTCCTGAATTTGCTCACGAATAGTATCCATACCGCTAATAGCATCTTGTACCACCATGGAACCTTTGTTGGCAATTTCAACTGAGTTACTTGCTTCGTTTGCCAGGTCATTTGCATTGGATGAAACCTCTTCAATAGATGCAGCCATGTGATTTACCGCGGTGCTGGCTGTGGTAATCTGAGCAGCCTGCTGGTCACTCGCTTCAGCAAGATGCATGGCTGTCGCCTGTGTTTCATGTGCCGCCGATGATACCTGTACCGTGGTATCATTAATTTGTGTAACCAGGCTGCGCAGGGCATCAATGGTATAGTTAATCGAGTCTGCAATCGCACCGGTAATATCTTCTGTTACGGTCGCATGTGCGGTCAAATCACCATCTGCCAGTGCACCCATTTCATCCAGAAGACGCATAATCGCGGCTTCATTTTTATTATTCTGAGCTTCAACTTCATTACGCTGTTCTTCAGTTTCACGAGCAACTCGTTTCTCTTGTGCAATCAGTAAAGCACCAATCAGGAAAAACAGAATGACTATTGCCCCGGCTAATGCATTTCCGGTGAGAGAAAGCGTGGTATCATCTGCAACTGATTCTTGATAGATGTCACCAAGAGAACCAATTTGCTGCAACAAATTTTCAGAATTATTATAAAGTGACATCGCACTATTGTTGATTTCAAATGTTTCAGGAGAACGTTCCAGAATATCTGCAACTTTTGTTTTAATGCCATTATAAAGTTTAGATATTTCATCTAATAATTCTGAGGCATCCGGGTCTTCAACGCGGCCAATACCTAACATTTTATTGCCATTAATCAGGGAATCCAGCACCCGCTTGAATGTTGCGGTATCCAGACCAAATCGCTGAGCACTTTGTGCTGCATCACTACTGCCCGACATCATCACTGAAATATTACCCGAAATCCGTTCAATAAACATCAGCTGCTGAGTTGCCAGATAAACCTGACGAGTCGGAACGTCACTGTCAACCAGTATTTCTGCCACTTCATTGGATGCATTTAACATATCAGGCATCTGTTCATTAATGGCTTTAATATCTTCTGATAAAATCAGAATGGTTTCCTGACTCTGCAAAAGTGTATTAATATGTTTATTGTAGTCTTTCCAGCTTTTTTTCAGGGTGTCATAAACACTTCTGACGCTTTCAGGCAAAGTATTTTCATCTGTTAGCGGATCAAGCCCGGACAGTTGGTTCATATTGCGTGCAAACTCTTTCTGGTACTTTCTTAATGTTGCAAATGCCACTTCATTACCTGTTGCAGCCAGAGTTGCTGATTTCGCCAGGCCTTGTGAAAGTACCCTCTGTTCGACAACAAGAGAAAGGTATTGTGCATCATTATTTTCTTTGGTAAAGGCCATCCAATAAACAATGGCCATGGCAACCACGAAGACTACCAGGAGTGTAAAGGGCAAATAGATGCTCTTTTTATTTGTAGTTTCACCTTGCATTTTTAATCGGCTCCTAACTCATCATTTGCAGAGATTTTCTGTTATTTTTTTGTTATATTTTTTAAAAAGCACCTTGAATAATTAAACCATTTAAAGGCACCAGTACTGCATATTAGTTTGCTACATTAAGAAAATCCCTGCTCTCAACAAGCCGCTGCATATTAAAAACAACCCAGTTTTCACCATTCAGCTCATAACCGCCACTCAGATAGTTTTTCCAGGTGACTTCATGTCCCATTTTTGCAACAAAATTTGATTGATCAAAATATTTCATTCCGTAGATTTCATCGACAACCAAACCCGCACTTAATGTGTTTTTAGCAATTGATAAAACACGTGTTTCCCTTCTGATGGGAGTTAACTTCTTCCCGAGAAAACCTTGCAGATCAAAAACCGGTAACAAATTACCACGGATATTGGCAATACCTCTCACCCATTCTTTACTTCCGGGGACCTGAGAAATTGCCGGGTACTTCATGATTTCACTCACAAAATCCATTTGCACCACAAATTTGTGTTGCGCAATACGAAAACCAATACCAGACCACAGTGATTTGACACTCTCTTTCATTGGCAGAGGAGCGGCATTATTTCGGCTATACTCCTCCATTTGTTCTAACAACTGGACAATCTGCTGTGAATTTTGCGGCTCAAAACTCATTCTTTCTCCTGGTATATAAGCCGATATAAAGGCTGATACATAAGTTGATAAACGAGTTTTTCATTAGGCTAATAACCAACGATTCACTTCTTGAATCAACCCATCTGCTGTGAAAGGTTTAGTTATATATCCTTTTGCACCCTGTCTTTCTGCCCACATTTTATCTGTTTTTTGATCTTTGGTGGTCACCATTATGACTGGAATATTGGCAGTAGAAGGTTGATTTGTTAACTGACGTGTCGCCTGAAAACCATTAAGTTCCGGCATCACCACATCCATCAAAATTAAGTCCGGTATGAGTTGTGTTGCTTTTTCTACCCCGTCTTTACCATCCACTGCGACAGAAACATGGTGTCCCTGCTTTTCTAAAGTGGAAGAAATAACATGGGTTTCTGTGGGTGAATCATCAACAACAAGAATATGCGCCATTTTAAAAGTCTCTAATTATTTAATTATTATACTTTATTTGTACCATTACTCTTCTACTTCGCTTTTCCGACATATTGAGTAATGGCGCCAAGCAGTTCATCTTTAGTAAAAGGCTTGGTCAAATACTGCTCCGAACCCACAATTCTACCGCGTGCACGATCAAATAAACCATCTTTACTGGATAGCATAATAACAGGAATATCTTTGAACATTTTGTTATTTTTGATCAGCGCACAGGTTTGATAACCATCTAATCTCGGCATCATAATATCGACAAAGATAATGTTGGGACGATGTTCCAGTATTTTGGATAGGGCTTCGAAACCATCCGTTGCAGTGACAACCTCACAACCTGATTTTTTCAACAAAGTTTCAGCTGTACGGCGTATCGTTTTACTGTCATCAATGACCATGACTTTCAAGCCATCTAAAATATTTGAATCAGAAGTTCCCACTTATCCCCCAAAATAATGTAATTGCCAAAGCGAAAGGGTAAAAGACCCGAATGCAGACAGGTAAGTAACATGAGTAAGTAATTAATACGGTTTTAATAAGAAAAACAGATTACCTGCTTAAGACTTTAGTTCAAACTGTAAGAAATACAAGAAATACAAGTAAAAAAACTATTTTTAGCATAACTTTTTGGCACATTTCACATTTTTCAATTCATATTTTAATAAATTTGCATCACATTTTATAAAACAAAAAACGTACCAAAAAACATTGACTTTGTAGCAGATATTACTTATTGAAACATTATAAATCTTAAATAATTCTGAAGATTCTAAGCACTTATCCAGACAATAATTTAGTCCGAAAATAATATTTATTATTTATCTCTGAGGGCAAGCTTCTTTTCAGACACTAAACAGCTATAATAAATAAAGAAAATCGTTCTATAAGAGAATAATATGACCCTAAAACTCGGCATCGTTATGGATCCAATCCAATCCATAAACATCAAAAAGGACAGCAGTTTTGCTATGCTGCTTGAAGCACAGCATCGAAAGTATGACATTTACTATATGGAAATGTCTGATTTATTCATTGAAAACAATCAGGCAAGTGCATATGCACAACGCTTACAGGTAGAAGATAAACCTGATAGCTGGTATCAATTTGCTGACAGTCTTGAACCAGATAACAGTCCTGAACTAGTCAACAGTCCTGAACTAGACAACAGTCCTGAACAAGATAACAGCCCATCCACAATATCACTCTCAGAGCTGGATGTTATTTTAATGCGTAAAGATCCGCCCTTTGATATGGAATATATTTACGCAACTTATATCCTTGAAATGGCAGAACAGGCCGGCACTCTGATTATTAATAAACCGCGCTCATTACGTGATGCCAATGAAAAACTGTTTACTCATCAATTTCCAGACTGCACCGTACCCACTCTGGTCAGTCGAAATAAAGAACAATTTAAACAATTCCTAACACAACACAAAGATATTATTGTTAAACCTCTGGGAGGAATGGGTGGTCATTCCATATTCCGAATCAGGGAAAATGATCCCAATTTCAATGTCATTCTGGAAACCATGACCGATCATGCCAGCCAATACATTATGGCACAACGTTTTATTCCTGAAATAACTCAGGGTGACAAACGAATTTTAATCATTGACGGCACCCCGGTTGATTATGCTCTGGCCAGAATTCCACCCAAGGGTGAAACACGGGGTAATCTTGCTGCTGGAGGGACAGGTAAGGGAGTACCTTTGACAGAACGTGACTATTGGATTTGTGAGCAAGTGGCGCCAAAATTAAAAGAGATGGGACTTATTTTTGTCGGCATGGATGTTATCGGTGACTACATTACTGAAATTAATGTCACCAGCCCAACCTGTATCAGAGAACTGGATTCACTTTATAAATTAAATATCAGTGGTTTATTGATGGACGTCATTGAAAAAAAAGTTGAGGAAAAAGTTGAGGAGAAAGTTGAAAAAAAAGTTAAGGAGCAAGCATCTGGAGCAATGATTGAACATTAATCCCGGCTTTTTCCCAGCGGTTTTTTTTATTCTATTACTCACCGCCTGTCAGCCAGCAGAGCCAACAAAAGAACTGTATCAACAGCAGTTATTTACCTTTGGCACACTGGTTGACATTAGCATTATTAGTGATAATTCAGAGCAGACAAAGCAAACAATTGACCGCATTAGTGCTGAATTTGATCATCTGCACAGTCAATGGCACCCTTGGAAAAACGGGGCTCTCGGACAAGCTAATAAGAATTTCCATACTTATAATTCAGCTGCGTTTGCCAGCACTTCATCAGTCATTAACCTGATAAGAGATAGTCAGGTCTTATCGAAAAAAAGCAATGGCCTGTTTAACCCGGCCATTGGACAACTGGTTAAACTCTGGCAGTTCGATCAGCTTGAAGATGAAAATTATAAATTCAAAATACCTGATCCGGAAAAACTTCAAAGCTTAGTGGCGCAAAATCCTCAAATGCAGGATATTGTTATTGATAATTTGCAAATTAAAAGCAATAACCCGGTCACCTCTCTTGATTTTGGCGCCTTTGCCAAGGGAGTTGCCATTGAAAAAATGATGTCCCTTCTTAAAGAACAGCATATTAATAACGCCCTGATCAATGCCGGAGGCGATCTCAAAGTTCTGGGTTCAAAAAATGGCAAGCTCTGGAAAATTGGTATAAAAAACCCGGCAAATGCTAATAACCCCTCAGAAAAAGCAATTATTGCAGCCATTGAGCTAAAAGATAATGAGGCATTATTCACCTCAGGCAACTACGAACGTTTTTTTGAGTTTGAGGGAAAATATTACCATCATATCATTGATCCCAGAACAGGTTATCCCGCTACAGGTACCCAATCTGTCACTGTTCTGAGCAAAGACGCTGCTTTGGCTGATGCCGCCTCAACAGCCCTGTTTATTGCAGGACCAGAGCTCTGGCCTGACATTGCTAAAAAAATGGGCGTGCAGTATGTTATGCTGATTTCGGATGATAATAAGATCTATTTAACCCCAGCCATGGCTGAGCGGATTGAATTGCTTACAGATATTAATCCTGTTATTTTAGAATGAGGTGGCGCTCGAAATGTGGTGCTGCCAACAGTAGGCGCCTTGAGGTGAAAAAGGATGATTCAATGGACTGGTTAGCTTTGCGGGGGACGCTTTGAACACATCCCTGTGCCGCTTATCCTCGGCGTCCTGCCTCGAAATACCCCCGCAAAGCTAACCAGTCCATCGAACCCTCTTGACCGCATCACGTTTCTTACTATGGGTGTAAGAGCAAAAGAATAAATCAACAGACAAGAAAAAGCATTCGGACTCAGGCTCTGGCTTTGTTCTCAGCTCTTGAACTTGCTTTTGACTTTCCGCACCAGTGAGAAACGTGATGCAGCTAAGAAGGTGGGGAGGTGTAGTTTGCCTTGCAAGGGGCATCGCCTCAGGGCGCCTACTTTTGGTTCGAGCCATGGACAGCTCCTGCATCCATGCCTCCCGCTGCATTTCCACCATCCATGGCAGTCATGGCGAGGCTGAGCGCTACAGGGATGACCTTTGATAACTAAAAGCATGCGCGCGTCCCCGGCAAGGTGAACTACACCTCCCCAACTTCTGAATGTAAGCACCACTTTCGAACGCCACATCATTTCTTTGCAAATTACCGCTAAGGTCGTTTTGCTGTTATTTGAAAAGTACGCAAATTTGTGAAGAATCGATTTTTCCAGGTTTAAAGCAAAGCTTCCTGTGAAAATTATATCTCAATATCAATTTATGCGCTCCTTAAGCTTTTGTACTCGATTTACAATGCTATCAATGATAGCATTGTATCGACAAATTATGCTATCATTGATAGCAAGCAAGATATTATTTTTGCGGAGGAAAACTTATGCCTGATTTATTAGTTCGTAATATAGATATTGAACTGGTTAATGCGTTAAAAGCGAAAGCCGGTAATGATGGTATCAGCGCCGAAGCTGAACACCGGAAAATCCTTGAGATTGCTTTGTTGAGACCACAGAAAAAAAGTTTTGCCGAGATAATAAGTTTGATGCCTGACGTTGGTAAAGATTCGGATTTTGAACGAGTTCAGGATAATAAG
>DAOVUK010000431.1 GCA_030632625.1 Gammaproteobacteria bacterium | reverse complement strand
CGGCAAGAAAGACATTTTTTTCCAGATGGGCGCCATCCAGAATAATGGCACCCATCCCAATCAGACAATGATCTTCAATGCTGCAGCCATGCAAAATAACATTATGGCCAATGGTCACCTGACTGCCGATGCTTAAAGGAAAACCACCAGGGTGTTTATTGGTATGATCGTGCGTCACATGCAGGGTGCTGCCATCCTGAATACTGGTATTAGCACCAATTTTTATCCAGTTAACATCACCGCGTATGCTTGTATTAGGCCAGACAGAGCTATCAGCGCCAATTTCAACCTGCCCGATAACCTGGGCAGATTCATCAACAAAGACGCCGTTGCCAATGTCTGGAAGATATTGTTTAAAGCTTCGAATCGTCATTCAGTTTCTCGCAAGTGTTTTTTAGTCGACTGTAACCCAGGTTTTAACGCATCGTGACCAGTTCTTCCGCACTGCATGGATGAATGGCAATGGTGTTATCAAAATCTTCTTTAGTTGCCCCCATTTTAATTGCCACAGCAAAGCCCTGCATCATTTCATCAACGCCGGGGCCGATGATATGACAGCCGACCACTTTTTCCTGTGCGCCGATACAAACCAGTTTCATGGCAGTGGGTGCTTTATGTTCAGTAAAAGCATGAGACATGGGAGTGAAATTGGTGCTATAGATTTTCACAGTCGCGCCATAAGTCTGACGTGCTTCACTCTCAGTTAAACCGATAGTGGCAATGGGCGGGTGGCTGAAAACAACGGTTGGAATACAGCTGTAATCCAGTTTGCGATCGGGCATATTGTTAAACAAACGATCCGATAAACGTCTGGCAGCAGCAATGGCAACGGGAGTTAAAGCGGCCTTCCCGTTAACATCACCTAATGAATAAATGCCATTTACATTGGTTTGTTCATACTCGTCACTGGGGATAAAACCCTGCTCGTCCATATCAACGCCAGCAGCCTCCAGATTGAGATCAGCGGTATTGGGAACCCGGCCAATGGCCCAGACAAGGGCATCAACATTATTGACCTGTTGATTTTTTGTACAATGTAAAGTCAGTTGGCCCTGCTCATTCTGCTCCACAGATTCCACTTCAGTGGTACTGAGAAAAACGATATTAGGATCATCCTGAAGAACTTTGGTCAGTGTGCCGGTCAAAATGGGATCAAAATGACCCAGTACATGGCCCTTACGTATTAATAGGGTGACCTGGCTGCCCAGACTGCTCATAAGACCAGCCAGTTCCACGGCAATATAACCAGAACCGACAATGGTGATATGTTCGGGTTGTTCTTTTAAGGCAAAGAAGCCATCGGAAGTCATGCCCAGCTCAGCACCTGGTATATCAGGCATCACAGGATAGCCTCCGGGTGCAACAACAATATGATCAGCGGTATATTGCTCACCATTAACCTCAATGGTTTTGGCATCAACAAAACGTGCTGTGCCGCTGATATAGTCAATATTTGAATCACTGAGATAATTACCATACCAGTTGGTGATCCCGGAGATATAAGCTTCACGCTGCTCAATCAGCCTGCTCCAGTTCAGGCCATTATTACTGACATCAAAGCCGTAATCACGAGCATCAGCAATACAATGAGCCAGATTAGCGGCATTCCACATGACTTTTTTGGGTACACAACCAATATTGACACAAGTGCCGCCCACTTTGCTGCTTTCTATAATGGCACATTTCTTTCCATATTGAGCCGCACGTTCTGCTGCTGAAAGACCGCCGCTACCAGCACCAATAGAGATTAAATCATAGTGTTTTGACATAAAATTACCTAACAAAAGCCTGTGAAAAAATTGTTTATCTTATATATAATGGGGAGCTCTGCTGGTATTATCAACTACTACTTAATGGCCATTTTTAATTAGCCGCAGGCTTTCTGTAAAAGATATGCCGGGTAGAAACAACATTCAATGAAGCAAAAGTTTATGATCAGTCAGGAATTAATACAATTAACAAAGGATACTTTTCAGCTTAACTGGAAAGGCGTACATGGTGTTTCTCACTGGGCAAGAGTGCGTGTCAATGGTCTGTTAATTGCCAAAGAAAATGGTGCCAATCATAGAGTGATAGAATTGTTTGCTTTTTTGCATGATATTAAGCGGGAGGCTGATTTTAATGATCCGCATCACGGTGAACGAGCAGCGCGATTTATTGAATCCTTATCCAATGAACTATTAGCTCTTAATGACATAGAAAAAGACCTGCTGATGCTTGCCTGTGAAGATCACAGCAAAGGTCTGATCGATGGTGATGTCACTGTCAGAACCTGCTGGGATGCAGACCGACTGGATTTAGGTCGCGGCGGGGTGCGCCCAAACCCGGATAAACTCTGTACGGATATTGCCCGACAGCCGGCTTTTTTTGAACAGGCTTACCTGCGTGCCACCTGGCAGCACAGAGTTCGCGCAAATAGTGCAGCAAATAACGGAATAGTACAAGTATGGAAACCCACAGTGTAATTTTCAATAGCCTGACTGCGGAGCTTATCCAGCGTAGAAATCAGGTGCATGATATTTGCCGGCAGTTCAGCCGAAGCCCTTCCAGAGGTAATCTGTTACGCCTGAAATCATTATTTGCCAGCTGTGGTGAAGAGGTGTTTATTGAGCAGGGATTTTATTGTGACTATGCAGATAAAATTGCCCTTGGCAAGCGTGTTTACATAAATGTTAACTGCACTCTCTTAGATGGTGGATTGATCACCATTGGTGATGATTGTCTGATCGGGCCGAATGTACAAATTTTGACCATCAATCATGCCGTTTCACCAGCAGAGCGTCTGGATAAAAAAAATTTTGCTGCAGATGTTACTATTGCTGACAACGTCTGGATCGGTGCCGGTGCAATTATTTTACCGGGAGTCAGTATCGGTGCAGGTGCCGTTATAGGGGCAGGTAGTGTGGTCAACAAAGATGTGCCGGCTGAATGTTTATATGCAGGCAACCCCGCAAAAAAAATTCGTCGGCTTGAATGATTCCTTGGATTTTCATAGAAGTAGTTCTTTGTATTTTTGCATACTATTGTCGGTTTACTACCTTTGCAGCAATTTGAAAAGTAATGGTGGTGTACTCGAAAGTGGTGTTTTTTAAAGCCGGAAGTTGGTCAGGTATCGTTCACCTTGCCGGGGACGCTTCAAGGCCATCCCTGGCTCGCTCTTCCTCGGCGTCGTGCCTCGAACCAAAAGTAGGCGCCCTGAGGCGAAGCCCCTTGCAAGGCAAACAACACCTGACCACCTTCCTACCTGCATCACGTTTCTCGCTGGGAGTGGAAAATCAAAATCAAAAGCTGAGAATAAAGCCAGAGCTTGAGTCCGAATGCTTTTTCTTGTCTTTTGATTT
>DAOVUK010000202.1 GCA_030632625.1 Gammaproteobacteria bacterium | reverse complement strand
GGGCAAATGCTCACCGAAGAATTTTATACCCTGGGTAAATTAACCCGGGGATTAATAGGCACGAATAACTATGACGGTAATACCACCCTGTGTATGGCCTCTGCTGTATCAGGTTATAAACGATCCTTTGGCTCAGATGGCCCACCAGGCTGCTACGAAGACTTTGAGCATACCGATTGTTTAATTGCCTGGGGATCAAACCTGCCGGAGCAGCATCCTATTATCTACTGGCGTTTTAAAGAAGCTCAGGAAAAACGTCACTTTCCACTGATTGTCATTGATCCGCGTGTCACTATGCTGGCGCAAAATGCCGATATTCATTTACCCATCACACCGGGTACGGATGTGGTGTTGCAAAATGCTTTAATGCATGTGATCTTTAAAGAAAATCTTCAGGATAGCGACTATATCAAAGCCAACACTAATGGCCTTGATGAGTTAATGGCTGAGGTGGAAAAATATGATCCCATAACAGCCGCAAAAATTTGCGGTATTGATGAAGATACCATACGCAGTGTCGCACGACTTTATGCGGGCGCAGGTGCTGCCATGTCTATCTGGACCATGGGTATTAATCAATCTACTCATGGTTCTGATGGTGTGGTGGGGATCAACAATCTGGCCTTAATCACTGGTAATATTGGTAAGCCGGGTGGTACCAGTTTATCTATTACCGGACAATGCAATGCCATGGGCACCAGAGAGTGGTCATCCTGCTCTGGTTTGCCGAATCATCGTCTGCTGGAAAATGAGCAGGATAGAAAAGATATTGCTGAATTCTGGAATATTGATGAAGAATTTTTGCCAAAGAAACGCGGTATGTTTCAAACTGATATTTATCATGCCATTGAAGCGGGACATATCAAGGGTTTATGGCTGATTGCAACGAACCCATTGAGTTCTTTACCTAATTCTGAACGGGTCAGAAGGGCTATGCAAAAACTGGAATTTTGTGTGGTTCAGGATTGTTATGAGGATTCAGAAAGTAATCAATATGCTCATGTTTATCTGCCTGCAGGAACCTGGGCTGAAAAAGAAGGGGTGATGACCAATACTGAACGACGGGTTAACCTGATCAATGCAATCATTCCGCCACCAGGTGAAGCAAAGCCGGATTTATGGATTTTTAATGAAATGGCAAAACGTTTCAACTCTAATGAAGAAGGACTGGGAAAAGTGAATTTCCCTGATAAGTCGTCTGATATTTTCCTGGAAATGGGAGAACTGTCTAAGGGACGACTTGCTGATATTTCCGGTATGAATCATGAACTATTGGAAAAAAACAGGGGTATTCAATGGCCTTATACCGAACAACAGGCGACTGCGGGTGAAGCACCTCCGGCTGGTGGTAAACGTTTATATACTGAAACAGCCACTTTTAGATATGCTGATGGTAAAGCAAAATTAATTCCACTGCCTTTTATTGATAATAATGAAGTGCCTGATGAAAAATTTCCTGTCTGGCTCAATACCGGCAGATTGATTGAGCATTGGCATGGGCGCACTAAAACCGGGAAGATTGGCAATAACAACAAGTACAGTCCTATCCCGTTTATTGAAATCAATCCGGATTTAGCTTTTGAGCTGGGAATAAAACGCGGCGAGTATGTACGCCTTGTTTCAAGACGTTCAGATGCTGTGGTGATGGCAACACCCACACATCGTGTCCCTAAAAATATGGTCTTTTTACCTTTTCACTTTCATGATTGTGCCAACCGTTTAACTCTGGGTTTACTTGATCCCCATTCAAGGCAGCCGGCATACAAGCAATCGGCGATACGCATAGAACGTCTTGACGATCAGAAAGCAGCTGCTTTATTAAGTATGGAAATGCGCAATTTCTAAGCTATTTCTAAACAAGCCCTTATAGATGATGGAATTAAAAAATGTTTGCACGCAGAGATAATGAACCAGATTACGCAATACTTGATAGAACAAAGAGTGAAGTATCTTATGGCGGGACAACTAATTGTTATGGTACACCGATAGAAACAGTACAAAGCAATAATCCATTGAGAGAGCAATCACTCAATATCAATCAGGATAGTGAGATTGGTGCTAATCCCGATCGTTATAAACAGCATGGTTTCTTTTTTAATGCGGACAATTGTATTGCCTGTCATGCCTGTGAAGCCGCCTGTAGTGAGAAAAATGATAATCCTGCACATATTGCTTTTCGTTCGGTCGGTTTTGTTGAAGGCGGGACGTATCCTGCCTATCAACGCCTCAATATATCAATGGCCTGCAATCATTGTGATGATCCGGTGTGTTTAAAAGGCTGTCCTACCCGGGCTTATACCAAATTTGCAGAATATGGCGCGGTATTACAAGATCCCGATATTTGTTTTGGCTGCGGTTACTGCACTTGGGTCTGCCCCTATAATGCCCCACAGCTTGATCCTGAGAAAGGCCAGGTAAGCAAATGTAATATGTGTGTTGATCGACTGGAAGTAGGATTAAAACCAGCTTGTACTACTGCCTGTCTGGGTAATGCTTTGGATTTTGGGGTCATCGAAGATATCCCGGAAAATCGCAGTCAGGCCAAAGTTGATATTCCCGGTTTTCCAAGAACCGATATTACGCACCCCAATATTCGTTTTCAACAAACCCGTACCACTCAAAGAGAGATGACACGAGTTGATCAAACGGCGATTAAATATCATCGTAGTGATGAACCTTCGAGCACGTTTGAAGAAAGTCCGTTTATACCAGAGCTTGATCCCAAACAGGGTTTTGATCGTCAATGGAATTTAAAAAGACTATTAACCTCTCATGAAAATGCTCATATTGCTTTTACATTGAGTGCCCAATTGGTTATGGGTGCATTTTTATGGTTCTTTGCAGGCTTTTTTATCAATGGAAGTGGCTTAGACAGCTTATCAGCAAGTCCGGCTTATTTACCTGCATTAGTTACATTGGTGGGCTTAATTACCATGGGACTCTATAAACTCAATATGCACTTAGGCAAACCTCAGCGTTTTTACCGTGGTTTTTATAACCTGAAACATTCCCCGGTCAGCCGGGAAATTGCCGGTGTCAGTTTGTTTTTTGCCGGTCTGGTTTTGTTTACCATACTCGCATTTTTTGAGCATCCATTTTTTGCTGCCTTACAATTGTTAGCGGCTCTTATTGCACTCACCGGATTGATGGCAGGCGGCTACTATATGTATAAACTTTATCGAATAGAAGCTCGTCCTTTCTGGAATCATATCAATACGGCAAGCTCTTTTATAGGGACTGGTCTGGTGCTGGGCTCACTCTTTGTTGCAATATCTAATACTGCAGCAGACGTGATACCTCAGCAATTGAATACACTTTTATTATCGGCTATCAGCATTGGCCTGGTGATTGAAATAGCAGGATTATGGTCACATCGCAGAAGTCTTAAATCTGCTAAAAGTGAGGGTGCTGCATCTTTTTATGAACAAACAACGAGTTATGGTAATGCTTATGTTTTAAGAAATAGTTTGCTGGTAGTTTCATTAATCATTAGCTTAAGTCTGTTATTGACAGAATATCAGTCATTCTGGGCTTATCTTCTTTTAGCGGGCACAGCACTGAGTTCAGCCATTATAGGCAGAGCATTATTTTATGTGGTGGTGATCCCAACCACAATGCCGGGTGGTTTTTTCTGGAGAAATCAAGGTTTTGTTGAACATGCCCGTGAAACAGGTCTGGCAGATATGCCTCAGATGGGAGTGATCTACGAGAAACATCATGCATTTAATGTCAAAGAATTAATTGAAACCATTAAAACCACTTCGCTTGATGATAAAATCGATCAATTCAAGAGGATCTTTACGGGTTAAGAGTTCAGCTCAAATACATACTGTAAGTCTTGCTTCAATGGAAGAACAAGACTTGTTTTTAAACAGGATGATGAAATAAACTCTAAAAATAAATCCAAAAAAGTTATTAAGACTTTGTTTCTCAGCTAAAATACACTCTGAGTTTATTGGCTTATTTCATCTGCAATAAGAGGCTGCACCAGACCACGTACTTCTTTGGGCAGTCTCAATAATGGTTTGTCCGTTTTTTGTTCTATTGATAGTCTCATTGCTGCTATGGCTTCTAATGGAATTCTCATCTCCTCATTGTCTTTTCCCGCTTCCTGCCAGAGTGACTGCCACTTTTCCAGTGATGACAATAAGGATGGATCTTTTATAAATGCAGGGACTGATTTAATAAGTGCTGATCCCAGATGTTCCAGAACACCATACTCTTTAAATAATAATAACAGCCAGTCTATTTCCTTTTGCCAGAAAGAAGAGCCTAAGCCAATAATAGATATAAGGATATTTGTAATATTGGTTGGATAGTCCTCTGCTTTCTTATTTCCCTGAATAAATGCCATCTTGAGAGCATTATGAGCTTTTTCTCTGTCCAGCGATGTAAAATAAATCTCTGGAAGAGTAAATTTTACTTTATTTGGTATATCAAAAGGGATATTTTCTAAATTAATAAAAGTGTCACAATCAAGAATTGCCTTTTCTGTTTCACCTTGCTGACGATAGGTAACAGCACGATTAAACAGTGCCTGTGCTCTTAGTTTGGTTGGTGCATCGTCTAAATCAATTAAAGTGTCATAACCCTGAATTGCTTTTTCTGCCTCACCTTGCTGACGATAGATAATACCACGATTAAGCAATGCCTTTGCCCTTAGTTCAGTTGGTGCGTCGTCTAAATCAATCAAAGTGCTGTAATCCTGAATTGCTTTTTTTGCTTCACCTTGCTGACTATAGGTAACACCACGATTAAATAGTGCCTTTGCTCTGTGCTCGGCTGGTGCACCGTCTAAATCAATCAAAGTTCTGTAATCCTGAATTTCTTTTTCTGCTTCACCTTGCTGACGATAGGTAACACCACGATTAAATAGTGCCTTTGCTCTTTGCTCGGCTGGTGCATCGTCTAAATCAATCAAAGTGCTGTAATCCTGAATTTCTTTTTCAGTTTCACCTTGTTTGTTATAAGCAATAGCCCGGTTCCATAGTGCCTCAGCTCTATCTTTTATAAATTCTCCGGATACCAGAGGAGCATTGAGAATTTCGTTACAGGATTGGATAATGCCCTTATGATCACCATTAACTATACCCGTCTGCATTTCTTTTTGTATTTCTGAATGCATATCCCTTAACATTTTCTTATCTGTCTCTAAGGCAGAAGATTTGTAAAGTGAAAGCAGGCTGTCTGCAGAATTTTTTACTATGTTATTTTCCTCTACTTGCAAGTCATTATCTGAGAACCATGCTCTTAATAATAACACCAGCATTTTTAGTGGCTTGCCACGGGAATTTTTTACTTCTAAAGAAAGACGCATTAATGGTTCAGCCACTTCATAATAAGTCAGCTTACCGCGCTTATGTGAC
This sequence comes from Gammaproteobacteria bacterium, assembly GCA_030632625.1. Taxonomy (GTDB): domain Bacteria; phylum Pseudomonadota; class Gammaproteobacteria; order GRL18; family GRL18; genus GRL18. The sequence goes on along the minus strand of DAOVUK010000202.1, from coordinate 991 downwards.
AGCACGTATTTTTTTTTGGCTAACTCACCTAATTGTTTTGCAGCTCCTCGTTCATCAATCATGGCCTGTGCTGCAAGTTCTTTGACGGGCACTGCACCTTGTATTGCACATAGTTTCTGGATAATTTTCCCTTGTTGGGGGGGTAATGAGCGAATACGTTCCTGAAAATAGGGTGTTAAGTTGACAACCAGCTCCTGTAGTGCGTTTACCAGGTTATCAAAAGACTCCATGGTCAGGAAATCCAGCAGGCCAATATATAATCGATGGTTGCCACCTGCCAGATAGTGCAAAGCACGCAACCGAAAATAACCCTGAGGTGTCTTTAAAAAAGCGAGTAATTTTTGATCATTTTTTTGTTCAGCAAGCTTTGTCACCAGCTTCATTGCCTCTTTTAGATTAAGAGGTTTTAAATGGTGGGTATCAAAGAAACCAAAAAAAGCAGCATCTCGTGATGCAATACCATCAAATAGTTGCTGTGAGCTTGCTAAAACCAGCGTGTTTCTTTCTTCTTGTAAAAAAGATCTGAATTTCTTTTGCCCCGTATCTTTTAATCCTCGAAATACATCGCTCAGGTTTTCTTTGACTAAGACAATTGTTCTGTCTCCGAGTTGCTCATTGATACTGTGCATAATCTGCTCAGCTTTAGCATCGATATCCAGAGTAGTTATGTTTTGCAAACTATGGTCATGAAATTGATCCGGGTAAGTTTGCACCAGAGTGGTCAGTATGGATGACATTAAATCAAGGAAATTAGTGATAATATCATCTTCCCCCAGCCACACAATAAGCATCTTATTCTGCAGCACAGCTTGTGATTCTGCCTGGATTTCCAGACGATTGACAATCATTGATATTAAATGAGTTTTACCACTTCCTCTTGGTCCGATAAACAATAAATGTTTTTTTTGTTTATGGATAATACTGTCTTTGCTCCATGCCACAGCCTTCTCTAACAGTCTATGACGTTGTACAAAGATCTCTTCTAAAAATT
>DAOVUK010000278.1 GCA_030632625.1 Gammaproteobacteria bacterium | reverse complement strand
TCCATCAAAAAAATACCCAGAAAAAAGCTCAGCCCGGAAACCATCAGCAGCAGAATATAGTTCTTTTTAACTATTTTTATTAAGGTCTGCTGCATCTTATGTTCTAATTCAGGTAATTCACCTTGTGTGGTCAAACCAAAATGGCTGGTAGCCACATCCTCTCCAGTAGCCACAGAGGCAATCATAGCCAGTTTTTCTTTGAGCAGTTGATTATTTTTTTCCAGCTGCTTTTTGTGTGCCTGCTTATCCTGCCGGTCCAGTTGTTCCCAGGCTTTGAGCTCTTCTTTAAGTCCTGAGATAGTGTCTTCATATGCGGCTTTTTCATCAATAGAAAGTTGGCTTTCAGAGGGGGATGCGATGCTTTTCTCTGCCTCCTCATCCTGCAAACGCTCTTTCATAAATTGTTGTGCCCGCTGCAGTGCATCCTGCATTTTTTCTACTTTTAGTACTGCGGGTTCTTCCTGAGTCAGAAATTTGCTTTTAACCCAGCCCTCAATACCTTTCTGCGTTTTGATTCGGCTGAAATCTTTGTCAATCTTTATTACTTCAACCGCCGTGCCGCTGCTGATTAATTCTTTAATCGGACTGTCTAAACTGGCCTGAGTATGTAAGCCCAGCTGCAGTCTTGGGCTGATGTACTGCTGTTGCTGAGCCTGAGCCTGAATTGAAAATAATAATGCACTGGCTGACAACAGGCATAGCAGCAGAGCAGCTGACTTTAGTCCTTTAAATTTGCTTGCCTTTTTCATTTGTTCTGGTTCCTTACTTATTATTATTTCTATGAAGTCTTTGCTTCTAAAGAGATACCGCTATGTCTCAGCAGCGCATCAATTTCAGGCTTACGCCCTCTAAATCGTACAAACAATGCCATGGGATCTTCAACACCGCCCATCTCCAGAATATTATGCAGGAATTTTTCACCCGTTTGCCGATCAAATATGCCCTTTTCTTCAAATAGAGAAAAAGCATCGGCTGATAAAACTTCAGCCCATTTGTAACTATAATACCCTGCCGCATATCCGCCTGCAAAAATATGAGAAAAGGCATGTTGAAATCGATTAAATTCCGGTGGTATTAATACGGCAACCTGCCTGCGAGTTTCATCCAGCATTTGCTGTACCTGAGGCTGGCCATTTCGCTGGTAATGAATGTGCAGATTAAAGTCAAACAGGGCAAATTCTATTTGCCTGAGCATCTGTAAACCCGACTGAAAATTTTTGGCTGCGTTCATTTTAGCAAAAATTTCATCCGGCAACACTTCACCTGTCTGATAATGCCGTGCAATCAGAGCCAGCGACTCTTTTTCCCAACACCAGTTTTCCATAAACTGACTGGGTAGTTCCACCGCATCCCAGGCAACACCATTGATACCGGATACCGCTGAATAATCGACCCGGGTTAACATATGATGCAGACCGTGACCAAATTCATGAAACAGGGTATTGACTTCATCATGGGTAAACAGAGCAGGTTCATCGCCAATCGGCGATGTTAAATTACAGGTCAGGTAGGCCACCGGAATCTGCACTATTCCCTTGTAGGCATTACGGCCAATGCATTCATCCATCCAGGCACCACCACGCTTGTGTGGACGGGCATAAAGATCCAGATAGAATTGACCGCGTAGTACGCCCTGAGCATCTTTGATTTCATAGAAACGAACATCTGGATGCCAGGTTTCAACACCTGAAACGGTGTTGATTTCAATCTTATAGAGGCGCTTAACAATGGCAAACAAACCTTCTATTACCTGATGTTCAGGAAAATAGGGTTTTAATGCTTCCTGTGATAAATCATATCGATGCTGACGCAGTTTTTCTGCAGCATAGTTCACATCCCATGCCTGTAAGTCATCAATATCAAGATGCTCCTGAGCAAATTCTCTGAGTTCAGTGATATCTTTTTCAGCAACGGCTTTTGATTTTTCTGATAATTGCTGTAAAAATTCTATCACCTCATCGGTTGAATCTGCCATTTTTGTTGCCAGTGAATATTCGGCATAATTATTAAACCCCAGCAGTTGAGCAAGTTCCTGACGCAATTCCAGCAGCTCTTCCATAAACGCAGTATTGTCCCATTTTCCAGCATCAGGTCCCTGCTCAGATGCCCGGGTAGTGTATGCGGTATAAAATTCCTCACGCAGTTCACGCTGTTCCGCATGGGTCATAACGGCAAAATAACTGGGAAATTGCAGATTAAACACCCAGCCGTCAAGCGCTTCCAGTTCAGCCGTCTGTTTTGCCATTGCCAGCGCAGAATCGGGGAGTCCCGTCAGTTGCGACTCAGCGCTTATGTTTTTACTCCAGCCGTTAGTAGCATCCAGTACATTATTTTCATAACTGGATTTCAGTTTTGATAATAGTTGTTTGATTGCTTTAAAACGCTTTTTTTTGTCCTCCGGCAGATCGATACCCGAAAGATGAAAATCACGCAATTGATTTTGTAATACTTTCTTTTGGGCCTGACTCAGCAGCTCATATTGCTCACTTTCAGCAAGTGATTTTATTGCCTTATAAAGGGTGCCATTCTGTCCTAACTCAGTATGATACTCACTCAATAAGGGCAGACAATATTCATGAGCCTCGCGTAACTCCTGTGAATTTTTTACTGAATTCAGATGACTCACAGGAGACCATGCACGACTCAGCCGATCATCCATTTCCTGCAGCGGCTGCAGCAGGTTATCCCAGGTATAAATGGTGTCATTATCCGCTAATAATTCCGCCAGCATTTTACGATTTTCCAGCAGCAGCTGTTCAATAGCAGGAATAACATGTTTTACTTCAATCTGTCCAAAACGTGGCAGACCACTGAAGTCCAATAAGGGATTGCTCATAAATTTTCCAATAAAAAGCTTCTATCTATTGCAGGATAAGCCAGAGTATGAAATTATCCTGACATAATAGTTCGAATCGATAAAACATAGATTGTAACTATACTTAATCTTAGATAATTTATACAGATTTTTATACAGGTGGGTGTTGCGTGTGTTCATTTAATATTTTTTCTACCGCCTATTTACTCAAAATGCGATGTATTCCCTCTTTCTTTGTCCGTCTTGTTTTTCTGATAGTCTTCTATTCAGGCTGTTTTTCTGCTTTTGCCTCAGCCGCTAATCATTATAATCAGGGTGCGTTTTATTTCTCCCAGGGTGATTATCTGACGGCTCTGCAGCTTTGGACACCACTGGCAAAACAGGGTAATTCCGCAGCTCAGTATTCTATTGGTCTGCTTTATGATCAGGGTAAAGGCGTCACTAAAGATCCCCGACGCGCACTGGAATATTTTCAATCTGCCGCAGATCAAAACCTGCCGGTTGCCCAATATTATCTGGGCATGAAATATTATGCCGGACTGGATGTAGAGAAAAATGCCATCAAGGGCCGTCAACTGCTTGAGCAAGCCGCGCAAAGTGATTATTTACAGGCACAATTTCAACTGGCCAGTATTTATAACAAGCAAAACGGCGACACTAAAGATTCAATGCTGGCAACCTACTGGTATACCCGGGCAGCTGAAAACGGTTACGGGCCGGCTCAACATAGTCTGGCCACTCGTTTTCTTACCGGCAGGGGCATGACTTTAGATTTGCAACGCGGGATTTTCTGGTTAGAAAAAGCCGCTGAGCAACAGGATTCTGATGCCATGCGTGATTTAGGATTTATGTACTTTAAAGGTATGGGTGTCAGTAAAAACTTTCAGCGGGCTCATGAGCTGTTACTGTCTCCGGCAGAGGAGGGTAGTGGTCTGGCCCTGTTTTTATTGGGTGAAATTTATGCCGCCGGAGGAAATGGTATTAAGCAGGATTTGCCACAGGCGAAAAAATGGTTCCGGTTGTCAGAAAATGCTGGTTATAGCGATGCCCGGCTGAGACAGCAGCAATTGAGCGGCGCTATAATTTCATCAGGAAAAATAACAGCAAAGAAGAAACAGAACTCTGTTCAGAAAAATTCTGACTCCCGATTAGCAAACGATGCACTTCGATTTAAACAACTCGATGATAATGATTATTTATTGCAGATTTTAGCAGCAAAACAATATAGCAGTATCAGTCGATTAATCGAGCAATATACTGATGAGTTAACTTATTTTTTAAAAATAAAGAAAAATAAGGAAAGTTTATTTGTGCTTACCTATGGTGTTTATCAAAGCTATGATGAAGCACAAAAAGCCATTCGCCAGTTACCCGAAATATTTCAGCTTAAATCAGCGCCGTGGATTCGCCAGGTTAAACACCTTAAATCGTCAGTTCTTTGATCGCTAATAAAATTTTACCATCACAAATCATTAATGTTGTCTATTATGACCTACATCATTAATTGATTCTTAATGTATAATATATTATTTATTAGCAGGATTGGTACGATTTTATCCTGTTATCAAAATCTATCACAATTAATTTTACTGAGAATTTATCATGAGCAATGAGACAAATGTTACCTGGCATGAACACCGTGTTTCACGAGAGATACGGGAAAAGAAAAATAACCATAAAGGCTGTGTGATCTGGTTTACCGGATTAAGCGGTTCAGGCAAAAGCACTATTGCAAATACCCTGGATCATCTACTGCATCAGGCTGATCTGCAGAGTGTGGTACTGGATGGCGATAATGTCCGTCATGGCCTCAATGCCGGAGCCGGCATGCTCAAGGATGCTCATGGAGATGATTTTTCTAAACGCTTTGGCCTGGGATTTTCTGCTCAAGACCGTGAAGAAAATATTCGCCGCATTGGAGCTGTGGCTGAGATTTTTACTCAGATAGGTGTTATCGCACTGACTGCTTTTATCAGTCCATACCGCACCGATCGGGATAAAGTACGCAATACCTTAAGAGAGGGTGAGTTTATTGAAGTTTTTGTAGATACTCCTCTCGATGTCTGCGAACAACGGGATCCCAAAGGGCTTTATAAAAAAGCCCGGGCAGGAGAAATAAAAGGCTTTACCGGTATTGACGATCCCTATGAAGAGCCGACAGCACCGGAACTGGTTCTGTTAGCTGCAGAAAAAACACCTGATATACTTGCTGTGGAAGTCATTACCTTTCTAAAGGATAAAGGCATTATCCACTGATAATTTATTTTTAATAAAATATCAGAAAAACTACCAGAGCGGTAATTTGAAAGAAATGGTGTGGCGTTCGAAAGTGGTACTTACATTCAGAAGGTGAGGAGGTGTAGTTCACCTTGCCGG
>DAOVUK010000155.1 GCA_030632625.1 Gammaproteobacteria bacterium | reverse complement strand
GCTTCGTATTGCGGCATACTGTCCGGCAGATCACGATACACCCCGCCCGGGCGATAGTAACTGGCATGCATGCGAGCACCTGACACTGCCTCATAGGCATCCATCAGATCTTCTCTTTCGCGGAAGCAGTAAAGGAATATAGTCATGGCACCCACATCCAGTGCATGAGTTCCGAGCCACATCAGGTGATTTAGAATACGGGTAATTTCATCGAACATCACGCGAATATACTGGGCACGCTCAGGCACTTCAATTTCCAGCAGCTTCTCAATGGCCATACAGTAGGCATGCTCATTACACATCATAGATACATAGTCCAGACGATCCATATAACCGATGCTTTGATTATAAATACGGCTTTCAGCTAATTTTTCAGTGCCGCGATGCAATAACCCAACATGAGGGTCAGCTCTTTGAATCACTTCCCCGTCAAGTTCTAAAACCAGACGCAATACACCATGTGCTGCAGGGTGTTGAGGACCAAAATTAAGCGTGTAATTCTGAATTTCTGACATTAAACACTTTCCTCTTTTTGATCACTGCGTTCCTGTTCTTGCATACGCTCAGCATAGCGATTGTCATCTCTGATAACTCTTGGGATATTCACCCGCTCTTCCAGCGTAACGGGCTCATATATGACTCGCTGTTTATTGGCGTCATAGCGCATTTCAACCTGACCAACAACGGGAAAATCTTTGCGTAAGGGGTGACCAATAAAGCCATAATCGGTCAAAATTCGACGTAAGTCGGGATGACCTGAGTATAAAATTCCCAGCATGTCAAAAGCTTCACGTTCAAACCAGTTTGCGCCACTCCAGATGGGCACAACCGAATCAACCATAGGAAAATCATCATCCAGCCAGGTTCTGACTCGAATTCGGTGATTGTTTTTTACCGATAACAGGTGATACACAGAGGCGTAACGAGTTTTACAATCTTTAGAGACATTTGCTTTAGGATCAGCAGCGTTTGTCACGCCATCTTTAGCAACGCCATAGCCGCTATAATCAACACCACAGACATCAATGATAGTATCAAAAGCCAGTTCCTGAGCATCTCGTAATATTTGACAAATTTGAAAGAGATTTTCTTTACTCACCTCAATAGTGAGTTCACCATAAGCAACAGTTGCCTGTACAGCTTCAACTTCAGCAAGCGTGCTGGTTACTTTGTCAGATAATTCAGAGTAATATTGCGACATTCAGCGATTCTCTTTAAAAACAGTTTTATCGTGCAATCGTATTAGTGCGTTTAATTTTGTTCTGTAACTGGATAATTCCGTACAATAGTGCTTCGGCAGTGGGTGGACATCCCGGCACATAGATATCAACCGGCACAACCCGGTCACAGCCTCTCACAACAGCATAGGAGTAGTGATAATAACCACCGCCATTGGCACATGAGCCCATAGAAATCACCCAGCGAGGTTCAGCCATCTGGTCATAGACTTTACGTAATGCCGGCGCCATTTTATTGACCAGCGTACCGGCAACAATCATCACATCTGATTGTCGTGGACTGGGTCGAAAAACAATACCAAAACGGTCAAGGTCGTAACGAGAGGCACCAGCCTGCATCATCTCTACCGCACAGCAGGCCAGGCCAAAAGTCATCGGCCACATTGAACCTGTTCTTGCCCAGTTAATGAGCTTATCAGCAGTTGTGGTGATAACACCTTCTTCAAAAACACCCTCTATTCCCATTCAAGTGCACCTTTTTTCCACTCGTAGATAAAACCAACAACCAATAGCCCAAGAAAAATTGCCATAGCAATCAAACCAAAAGTACCGATTGTATCCAGCACAACAGCCCATGGGAAAAGAAACGCAATTTCCAAGTCAAAGATTATAAAGAGAATGGCAACCAGATAGTAGCGGACATCAAATTTAAGGCGAGCGTCTTCGAATGCTTCAAAGCCACACTCATAAGGTGAGTTTTTTTCCCGATCAGGTCTGTGCGGGGATAAGATCAGACCCATTGCCGTCATCCCGATTCCAACCAGGAGACCTACTCCCATAAAGATAAGTACCGGAAGATAGTTTTCAAGCATATTAGCGCTCCTTACTTAATCCGCTATCGTACTAGATACCGGACACTAATATTTTATATATGTTTATTTTTCTGGCTTGTCGTTTTCTCATACTCAGCACCTGACTCTTTTCTAAAAATCAGATAATTCTGAGCCAGACAAGCATGAATACGAATTAGAAAGCACTAATACTTTAAACCATATTCAACTTTAAGAAAAGCTCTTTATCAGGACTTTTCACATTTATTATTTTCATACTTATCTTTAGTACAAAAATTTTAAATTGGTGCCGATGGCCGGAGTCGAACCGGCACAGCCATAAGCCACTACCCCCTCAAGGTAGCGTGTCTACCAATTTCACCACATCGGCGTGTCTTATTTCAATCAGCAGGCTTACTCTGCCGGTAATGTTGGTTTATCTGTTGTCTCTGCAGGGGCACTGCCGGTCACAGGCAAAGCAGGTTTATCTTCAGATTGAATCTGTTCAACACGATTCAGAACCTCTGCCTGTTCTGCTCTTCCGGCAGAAACCTGTCCGGACAAATAAGACAAAAACAAACTGGTGACAAAAAAAGTGGTTGCCAGAACTGCAGTTGTTTTAGTCAGAAAATTACCTGACCCCTGGCTGCCGAATACAGTCGTAGAGGCACCGCTGCCGCCTCCACCACCGCCAAAAGCAGCACCTGCATCAGCACCTTTACCTTGCTGGATCAGGATCAAGCCAATTAATGTAATTGCAATGACAATATGAACTGCCAGTATTACTGATTCCATAATTTTTTACCAGATTATCGTCTATCTATGAGTTATTGACCTGCCTGACAAACTGCCAGGAAATCTTCTGTTTTTAATGATGCGCCGCCAATCAGACCGCCATCAATATCGGACTGCCCCATCAATTCTTTGGCATTAGCAGGATTCATACTGCCGCCGTATAAAATCTGAACTTTTTCAGCCACATCAGCATTTCGCTTAGCAATGTGCTGGCGAATAAAAGCGTGTACCGACTGAGCTTGTTCAGGTGATGCAGTTTTGCCTGTGCCGATTGCCCACACAGGTTCATATGCAATAACTGAACCTGCAAAAGCATTGTCGCCTTCGACAGCAAAGACCGCATCAATCTGACGTGCACAAACTTCTTCTGTGATACCGCTTTCGCGTTCTTCAAGCGTTTCACCAATACAAAAAATAGGTGTCACTCCTGATTTTTTTACCACGACAAATTTTTCAGCAACCACTGCGTCGGACTCACCATAAATGGTACGCCGCTCAGAGTGTCCGATAATTGCATATTGGCAGCCAAAATCTTTTATCATGTCAATGGATGTTTCGCCAGTAAATGCACCTTTAAGTGCAGTACAGGCATCCTGTGAGCCCACAGCAACATTAGAACCTGCAGCTACTGCAATCACATCAGCAATATGAATCGTTGAGGGACAAACTGCAACTTCAACGCCGTTTAAGGATTTTGCACCTTCAACAACGCCGTTAATTAATTCTTTTACGCTCTCTCTGGAGCCATTCATTTTCCAATTTCCAGCTACTAATGGTGTACGCATGTTTATTCCTACATTTTTTATTCAGCGCGAAATGATACCTTTACTGCCTCAATAAATCAATTCCCCAGGCGATAAAACATCATTTTGCTCAACTATTAACCAACTATTGGCCAAACGCTTATCCAAATCTCTTAACCAAATCCCTTAACCAAAGGCATGCTCAACTATGTCAGCTAATTCCCTTACTTCTTTGATGACCTGCTGCTCATCTGAACCTTCAATCATCACCCTGATGAGCGGCTCTGTGCCTGATGCTCGCAATAAAACCCGCCCTTTTTCAGCCAGTCGCTGCTCGGCAGCAGCAACGGCAGTAACAACCTGCTCAGAGCTCAACGGATCAACCTTTTTCTTAATCCGCACATTAATCATGTGCTGGGGATATTTTTCCATACCATTTTTCAATTCATGCAAGTTTTTTTCACTGCCGACAATTGCCGACAAAACCTGCAGCGCTGCAACGATGCCATCTCCGGTGGTTGTCCGGTCAAGACAAATGATATGACCAGAGGATTCGCCTCCGATTGTCCAGCCCTGCTTATTTAATTCTTCCATGACATAACGGTCACCCACATCAGCACGAACAAAGCCTAAGCCCTCTTTTTTCAGTGCTGTTTCCATACCCAGATTAGTCATCAGGGTACCCACCACACCAAAGTCATCGTTACCCTGTTGTTTTTTCTGTGCCATAGCGATGATAAACAGTAATTCATCACCATCGACAACCTCACCCTTATGGTCGACCATTAATAAGCGGTCAGCATCACCATCCAGAGCAATGCCCAGATCGGCACGATGCTGCATAACAGCCTGTTGCAGCGTTTCAGGATAAGTTGAGCCTACTTTTACATTGATATTAACACCGTCAGGTTCATTGCCAATGGCAATAACCTCAGCGCCGAGTTCACCAAAGACGCTGGGAGCAATGTGGTAAGCCGCACCATGAGCGGTATCAACGACAATTCTCAGGCCGGTCAATTCCATAAAAAAGGGTGTCGTACCCTTACAATATTCAATATAACGACCGGCAGCATCTTTGATTCGCTTTGCTTTACCTAATTGTGACGATTCAACCGTGACCATTTCATGTTCAAACTCTGCTTCAATCGCATGTTCGATTTCGTCCGATAGCTTAGTACCATCCGCCGAAAAAAACTTGATGCCATTGTCATAGTAAGGGTTGTGAGAAGCACTGATCACAATACCAAGCTGAGCATTCATAGTCCGGGTCAGATAGGCAATTCCCGGCGTCGGCATAGGCCCGGTCAAAAGGCAGTCAATGCCAGCTGCGGACAGGCCCGCCTCCAGTGCAGATTCATACATATAACCGGAAATGCGGGTGTCTTTACCGATCACCGCCTTACCTTTGCCCTGTTTTGCCAGAACCCGGCCGGCAGCCCAGCCCAGTTTAAGAATAAATTCAGCAGTCATAGGATACTGTCCTACTTTTCCGCGAATGCCGTCAGTACCAAAGTATTTTTTTTTCATTATTCTCTTTCTTTCCGTTACAGGGGAGATTAGTTATTAAGGAGCCTGTTCACATTGTCGTAGAGACGTTGCATGCCCTGTTGTAGAGACGTTGCATGCAACGTCTCTACCGTAAGAAATAATAGCTTATATTTAAGTCAAAGCAAGGGCGACCTTAATTGCATCCACTGTTTCAGCCACATCATGAACTCTGATAATAGCAGCACCATTCACAGAGGCCCTTTTTAAAGCATTCATTTTTAAAGCAAGCATAGTCGCCAGAGCCAGACTGCCGGCCAGACGCTGCTCGACATCTTTACCGGTGATCTGACCAATCATGGTCTTACGTGAGGCACCGACCAGAACTGGAAATCCGAGCGCTTGAAATTCATCAAGACGCTTAAACAGGTTGATATTATGCGCTAATGTTTTACCAAAGCCAAATCCGGGGTCAATGACAATCTTTTCCTGTTTAATACCCTGCTGTAGACATTGCTCAACCCGTTGCGACAGAAAAGCCTTTACCTCAGCGACAACGTCATCATATTCAGGATTTGCCTGCATCGTCCGTGGTTGTCCCTGCATATGCATCAGACAAACCGGCAGTTCTGTTTCCCGGGCAGCTCTTAGTGCCCCCTCTCCCTGCAAAGCCATGACATCATTGATCATGCCTGCTCCTGCTCTTGCAGCTTCTGTCATCACTATCGCCTTGCTGGTATCAACAGAGACAATGATATCGAGTTCCTGATGTAATTTTTCAATAATGGGAATGACTCTGTCCAGTTCTTCTGCATCTGAAACAGATTGAGCACCGGGACGGGTTGATTCTCCCCCGATATCAATAATCAGTGCACCATCGGCAAGCATTTTTTCCGCCTGACGAAGTGCAGACTCAATAGAGGTAAATAATCCGCCATCTGAAAACGAATCCGGGGTAACATTTAAGATACCCATGACAACGGGAGAATCAAGCTTAAGTTCCCTGTCAGCACATTGGAGGTGATTTGCAATGGGGTTTGTGGTCATTATTTGATTGGATGTTGGTGAGAGTAGAGACGTTGCATGCCCTGACTTAGGGACGTTACACTCCCTAGCGTAGAGACGTTGCATGCAACGTCTCTACGGGCAGTACGGATTAATGCTGATCAGCAGTCCCGCCGATGGATTTATCCGAGTCGTCTGATGATTTTTCTTTGTCACTTTTATCAGCTGAATCAGTCACATCCTCGCTATTAGCACTGGCACCGCCGTCTTTATCAGCGTCTTTATCAGAGTAGTCGATATCAGACCAGTCTGTGGGCTCTCGAGGAATCTTGCCTGCCATGATGTCATCAATCTGGTGACGATCAATGGTTTCATATTTCATCAGAGCATCGGTCATGCTGTGCAGTTTCTCAAGGTTGTCCTTCAGTATCTGTTCTGCTCTTGCATAGTTAGAGTCAATAACACTGCGTATTTCCTCATCAATAATATGTGCGGTTTCATCCGAGACATTTTTATGCTGAGTCACTGAGCGCCCCAAAAAGATTTCGCCTTCTTCTTCTGAATAAGACAGTGGTCCCAGTTTCTGTGACAAACCCCATTTGGTCACCATATTGCGAGCCAGCTCGGTTGCCCGTTCAATATCATTACTGGCACCTGTTGTCACCATATCAGAACCATAGATGAGTTCTTCGGCAACCCGGCCGCCAAACAGACTGGAAACCTGACTGTTTAATTGTTCTTTACTCAGACTATAGCGATCTTCTTCAGGCAGAAACATGGTCACACCCAGTGCTCTGCCGCGTGGGATAATGCTCACTTTATAGACCGGATCATGTGACGGCACCAGAAGTCCGACAATAGCATGTCCTGCTTCGTGGTAGGCCGTCATTTTCTTTTCTTTGTCTTTCATTACCATGGATTTACGTTCTGAACCCATCATAATTTTATCTTTAGCCTGCTCCAGATGTGCCATAGTCACTGTGCGACTATTTTCCTTTGCAGCAAATAGCGCAGCCTCATTAACAAGGTTGGCCAGATCAGCCCCGGAGAAACCCGGTGTACCACGGGCAATATATTTAGGCTGTACATTATCGTCAATAGGCACTTTGCGCAGGTGAACCTTAAGAATGTGTTCACGACCTCT
>DAOVUK010000098.1 GCA_030632625.1 Gammaproteobacteria bacterium | reverse complement strand
GCCCATACCCGCACTTTGATCCACTCCGGCATGACCAAACTGGTCATATGCCTGACGTTTTTGTGCATTGGAGAGTACTTCATAGGCTTCTTTAGCTTCCTTGAAATGCACCTCAGCACCGGGATCATCAAGATTTCGATCAGGATGATATTTCATCGCCAGACGACGATAGGCTTTTTTAAGCTCTGCATCACTGGCTGTTTTATCAACCCCAAGTACTTCGTAAAAATCTCTTTTGGACATAATTTATCTTTTAAAATTGAGTGGGCTATTTTTTAACTATCTGTTTTAACATAAGCTATAAACCAGAAAACACAGGGCAGAGATTCTCTCCATCCTGTGTTCTATCGAGTTAACCAGTGCGTGCGAATAAATTAACGAACAAACTCTAGTTACTTACTTTTTAGAATCGTCAACTTCTTCAAACTCAGCATCAACCACATCATCATCAGCGGTGTTCTCTGCAGCACCAGCCTCAGCGCCTTCAGCTGCACCTGCCGCATCAGCACCTTGATCGGCATACATACGTTCAGCCATTTTTGCAGACGCATCGGTCAGCGCTTTAGTTTTCGCTTCGATATCATCCTTGTCATCACTCTTGAGTGACTCTTCCAGATCTTTAATCGCCGTTTCAATCGCTGATTTTTCATCCGCTTCGATCTTGTCGCCCATGTCTTCCATAGACTTCCTGGTCGCATGAATCATGTTTTCAGCAGTATTTTTAACGGTGACCAGTTCATGGAACTTTTTGTCATCAGCAGCATGAACTTTCGCATCCTGAACCATACGTTCAACTTCATCATCAGCCAGACCACTAGAGGCTTTAATAATAATGGACTGTTCTTTGCCCGTGGCTTTGTCTTTTGCCGATACGTGCAGGATACCATTGGCATCCAGGTCAAAAGAGACTTCAATCTGAGGCGTTCCACGCTGTGCTGGTGGAATATCAGATAAGTCAAAACGTCCCAGTGATTTATTACCGGAAGCCACTTCACGTTCACCCTGAAGCACGTGCACGGTTACTGCAGTCTGATTATCATCTGCTGTGGTAAAGACTTGAGAAGCCTTAGTCGGGATAGTGGTATTCTTCTCCACCAGCTTGGTCATCACACCGCCGGCAGTTTCAATACCCAAAGACAAAGGTGTGACATCTAATAACAGCACGTCTTTGACTTCACCACCTAAGACACCACCCTGAATGGCAGCGCCTGTGGCAACTGCTTCATCAGGATTCACATCTTTACGAGGTTCTTTACCAAAGAAAGCCTGTACCTCTTCCTGAACCTTAGGCATACGAATCTGACCACCGACCAGAATCACATCATCGATATCGCTGACGGATATGCCGGCATCGTTAATCGCTGTACGGCATGGGTCAATAGTGCGTTTAATTAAACTTTCAACTAATGATTCCAGTTTGGCACGGGTCACTTTAACATTTAAGTGCTTAGGACCTGAGGCATCCGCTGTAATATAAGGCAGATTGACATCTGTCTGCATGGTGGTAGACAATTCAATCTTGGCTTTTTCTGCACCTTCTTTCAAACGCTGCATGGCCAGTGGATCACCACGTAAATCCATGCCCTGATCTTTCTTGAATTCATCAGCAAGATAATCAATCAGACGCATATCAAAATCTTCACCACCAAGGAATGTATCACCATTGGTTGATAACACTTCAAACTGGTATTCACCATCCACTTCGGCAATTTCAATAATGGATATATCAAAAGTACCACCACCCAGGTCAAATACAGCAATGGTAGAATCACCCTTGGATTTGTCCATACCATAGGCCAGTGCCGCGGCTGTTGGCTCATTAATAATACGTTTGACTGTCAGACCGGCAATTTTACCTGCATCTTTAGTTGCCTGACGCTGAGAATCATTGAAATAGGCAGGTACGGTAATAACCGCTTCGGTCACTTCTTCACCCAGATAATCTTCAGCGGTTTTCTTCATTTTTGCCAGGATTTTTGCTGATACTTCAGGCGGCGCCATTTTAGTACCATGCGCTTCAACCCAGGCATCGCCATTGTCTGCTTTGACAATCTTATAAGGCACTAAATCAATGTCTTTTTGTACCGCATCTTCTTTAAACGTACGGCCTATCAAACGCTTAACTGCGTAGATAGTATTAGCAGGATTGGTTACTGCCTGACGCTTGGCTGGCTGTCCAACTAAAATTTCATCATCAGTATAGGCAACGATAGATGGAGTTGTACGATCGCCTTCTGCATTTTCAATCACTTTTGGCTTGTCGCCATCCATAACAGCGACACACGAATTGGTAGTACCCAAATCAATACCGATAATCTTACCCATTGTTTTCTCCTCAATAATTCTTTCTAAACAGTTCTTTATATATGTCTCTAAAAGTGGGGTTATTTCCCCATCTTTCAAGGGATTACTTTCAAATAATTGCCGTATCTCTTACTTGGCGACCATAACCATTGCTGGTCGAACCAGGCGTTCATTGAGTAAATAACCTTTCTGCATGACGGCAACAATTGTATTTGCGGACTTGCCTGGAATTTCCTGCATGGACATGGCCTGATGAAATTCAGCACTAAAAGCATCACCTTCTTCTGGTGCAATTTCTGTGATACCAATTTTAGCTAAAGCGTCATTCATCATCTTCAGGGTCAATTCCATACCTTCACGAATTTTATGCACTGCTTCATCTTCAATATCCATATCAACTGCAGCTTTCAAACCCAGTTCCATAGAATCTTTTACCGGCAGTATTTCATTAATCATTTTTTCAATACCGAATTTTCTGGCATTGGACACTTCTTTTTCAGTACGACGGCGAACATTTTCCATTTCTGCCTTGGTACGCAAAGCAACATCCCAGTTTTCATCCGCTTTGGATTGAACCTGTTTGATGCGAACAATTAATTCTTCTGCTTGCAGAGCCGCAAGTTCATCAATGACTTCTTCATTGTCATTGTCGTTAGTCTTTATTTCTGCATTGGCATTTTCTTCTGCAGACTGCGCCTTTACTTCTTCCTCTACAGCTTGCTCCTCAACTTTTTGTTCATCTGCCATTTTTTAAATCCTATTTCTGTTTGCTGTCGTTGTTACTAAAATTGTTTCATATTCAAAAGTGTAATTAACACACTCTAAATAGGGCTTAATTTTCATGATTCAAGGCTGAGGTCAGTAATTTTGCAGTTATATCAACAATAGGGATCACTTTGTCGTAGGCCATCCGTGTCGGACCTATCACACCCAGCACCCCCATACTCTGCCCTTCTATCTGATAAGGAGCGGCAACCACTGAGCAATCATCTAATGGCCCATAGCCGGATTCCTGTCCGATAAACAGTTGTACACCATCAGCATCACTCACTTGACTCAACAGGCCGAGAATGTGCTGCTTTTCATGAAAGGCTTCAAATAACTGACGCATTTTGTCCATATCGGCGTTATCGGCATATTGCATTAAATTGGTTTCACCGCTGATCATAAAATCATTTTGATCCTCATGATGCTCAGCAAAAGCATGAGTGGCCATTTGAATCGCAGAGCGCATCATATGGTCCATTTTCTGACGCGTATTTTCCATTTCCCGGGTTAAAATTCGACACACTGTTTTAATTGATTTACCCATTAATAGCGTATTAAGGTAATTACTCATTTGCTGAAGCTGTGCCGGGCTATAATCACACTCCAACTGTAAAACCCTGTTCTGTACTTCATTATCACTTTGTACCAAAACAGCCAGAATGCGATTATTTGAAAGAGGGATAAATTCAATCTGAATTAATGCAATCAGTTCTTTTTTCGGTAACACAACCAATCCGGCCATCTGGGTCATGCCGGACAGTGTATCCATTGCATTTTCAAGGGTTTTAGCCTGATCATCTGCATCGTTAATATGTGAAGCGAATTCTTTCAGCAGCTGCTTATCCGGTTGCTTGACCGAGAGTAGAGAGTCCACAAACAATCGATACCCCTGCACAGTCGGCACACGCCCTGCCGAAGTATGAGGCGCATGAATTAAGCCCATTTTTTCCAGATCAGCCATGACATTACGCACCGTTGCCGAACTGACTTTTAAACCGGAAGATTCCACTAATGCTTTTGAACCGACGGGCAAGCCATCATTAATATAAGATTCCACAAGAACCTTCATTAACTGACTGGTACGCTCATTAAATAAATGGTTTTTTGTCACATTTTTTGTCACAACAGCTGCCGCTTTTTCATGCTTATAAAAAGAGTTATAAAGCTTTACATAAGGATGACTTTCAAAGTTTCAAGTGAATATTTATATGAAAACACCGATAAGAACAAAGCGACAGTATTAAATTTTATTTGGCTGAAGGCTCCTTTTGTGCTAATTTCATAGCCCTATCGCCTTAAAATCAAATAAAATTGACAAAACATGACAGATACAGAACAAAAAAGAACATTTAAAAGCATTGGTCTGATTGGAAAATACGCCGATCCCAGTGTCGGTGATGCCCTGGTCAGCTTGCATGAATATTTTTTAGAAAAAGATTGTGCTGTTTTTCTCGATGAAAGTACCGCAGCCGTCTTTTCTGATCATGAAATGGACGTTGTCACTCGCACACAATTAGGTCAACAATGTGATTTAATCATTATTGTGGGTGGTGACGGCACTTTGCTCAGCGCCGCAAGAAGTCTGGTTGGTTTTGGTGTTCCCCTGCTGGGAATTAATCTGGGACATCTTGGCTTCCTGGTCGATTTATGTGCCATTGATGTTCACCTGGCTCTGGATGACATCATGGCCGGTGAGTACACTGAAGAAAACCGCTTTTTGCTCATCAGTGAAATCGAACGTGACGGTGATTATTTTGGCGGCGGCAACGCCTTCAATGATGTGGTAGTCCATAAAACCGATGTCGCTCGTATGATTGAAATTGAAACGTATATCGACAATAAATTTATGCATACCATGCATGCCGATGGCCTTATTATTTCAACACCGACAGGTTCAACTGCTTATTCATTGTCCGGCGGGGGGCCAATATTATATCCCTCTCTTAATGTCATAGAACTGGTCCCAATCTGTCCTCATACCATGAGTAACAGACCCGTGGTTATTTCCGGTGAAAGTGAAATTGACATTGTTGTCAGTGATCATTTTTCAACTCAGGCACAGGTCACTTATGACGGTCAGATTAATTATAATCTGTTGCCCGGCGATCATGTTAAAATTATGCGCCACCCTAAACACATTACTATTTTGCATCCTAAAGATTATGACTACTTTGATATACTCAGAGCCAAGTTACACTGGGGCGAGAAACTGAGAAAGTAACAGGCGCCTGGAAGAAATATATGCTGACCCACATAACGATAAAGAACCTTGCTGTTGTTGATTCACTGGATTTGGAACTCAATTCCGGTCTCACCGTTTTAACGGGAGAAACGGGTGCAGGTAAATCCATTTTAATTGATGCCCTGGGGCTGGTATTAGGCGATCGAGCAGAGGCATCTGCTATCCGTCATGGTGCAGAACGTGCTGATATTAGTGCAGAATTTGATCTGCGGGATGCAAACATTGAGCAATGGCTGGAGGACAATGAGCTGGATAGTGAGGGTGAATGTCTTATCCGCCGGACGATAAATGCTAAGGGTCGCTCCAGAGGCTTTATTAATGGCCAGCCGATTCCACTGCAAATTCTACGTGAACTGGGTGAACAACTGGTTAATATTCATGGACAAAATACCCATCAGGCACTGTTAAAAACAGATGAACAACGTCTCTTGCTGGATAATTTTGCGGGGGCAAGCCCTTTACGTAAAGAGTTAAACCAAAATTTTCAACAGTGGAAAAAGAAATCATCTGAATACCATAAGCTGAAACTGGATACCGCAGAACGTGATGCTAAACTGGAATTATTACGCTTCCAGGTTCAGGAACTGAATGAGTTTGAACTTCAGGAAAATGAGCTTTCAGGTCTGGAAGATGAGCATCGTAAACTCAGTAATGCCAATCGTTTAATTGAAACATCTCAGAGCATACACTTTCAGTTAGCCCAGGATGAACAAAATGGCATTAATCACCTTTTAAGTCGTTGCCAGATTGATCTGCAAAGCCTGTCAGAACTGGATAAGACACTCACACCCATTTCTGAGATGCTTAACAATGCCCTGATTCAAGTTGATGAAGCCGGTTCAGAGCTGCGTCACTATCTGGATTCTCTTGAACTGGATCCAGAGCACCTGCAATGGCTGGATAGCCGCATCAGTGGTATTTATGATCTTGCTCGTAAGCATCGGGTAGAAACTCACGAACTGTTCAGTCATATTGAAACGCTGAAAACGGAACTGGATCATCTGGAAAATGCGGATGTCCATCTGGAAACCTTACATAAGGCAGTTGCTGCAGCCCAAAGCAAGTATTTTAAGCTGGCTAAAAAACTCACCAGCAGTCGCCACAAAGCATCTGAACTTCTAGCCGAACAAGTTATAAAACATATCCATGAACTGGGTATGGCACAATGTGTCTTTGAAATAAGGTTGCTGCCGCTTGACTCCGATCAGCCTCAATTAAACGGAATGGAGACGATTGAATTTTATGTGACCACAAACCCCGGGCAACCATTAAGGCCTTTATCAAAAGTGGTTTCCGGTGGTGAATTATCCCGGATCAGTCTGGCAATTCAGGTTGTGACTGCTGAGTTCAGTCATATACCAACCCTTATTTTTGATGAGGTGGATGTTGGCATTGGCGGCGGCATTGCCGAAATGGTGGGCAACAAATTAAGATTGCTGGGAACCAACTCCGGCCAGAATGGCAAAAATTCGTCGTTACCCGAATCACAAATTTTATGTGTGACTCATCAGGCTCAGGTGGCATCACAGGCACATCATCACCTTAATGTTTACAAACAAAGTGATGCCCGGAAGACTTCAACAAACATCAGTCAATTGGATGAAGAGCAGCGAGTTGAAGAGCTTTCAAGAATGATGGGCGGCATAAAAATTACTGAGCAAACCCGTTCTCATGCACGTGAAATGCGTAAACAGGTGATTGATTTAGGATAATTCGACTGATGCTTAAACCTGGAATACATTAATTCTGATGACTTGACGATTAAGCAGTAGATTGGTAAGCATACGTAGAGACGTTGCATGCAACGTCTCTACCATATCTATGAATGGCTGAATTCACCGAGTGAATACAAAAAGTACGCAATAATTTGAAGAACCCTTTTATTCCTCTTTTTGACATTCTGGACAGACGCCATAAATATAAAGACTGTGGTCCGTTATTTTATAGCCTAACTTTTCTGCCACTTTATGCTGACATTTTTCAATCGTCTCTTCAAAAAACTCTTCAACTTTACCGCATTTGTCACACACCAGGTGATCATGATGGGTTCCCTGATTCAGCTCAAAAACCGAATGCCCGCCTTCAAAATGATGACGTGAAACCAGACCTGCCGATTCAAATTGAGTTAACACACGATAAACCGTTGCCAGTCCGACATCCTCTCCCAGTTCCAGCAGCTTTTTATAAACATCTTCAGCACTCATGTGCTTTGCTTCACCCATTTCAAGCAATTCCAGAATTTTCAGGCGAGGCAGAGTTGCTTTTAGACCTGCTTTTTTTAGATCAAGATTATTCACAAATATAATGCCTCAATTCACAGTCTGTCAGGATGGTTTATTTATGTTAATGCAGGTGCTTTTATGGTGATAATAAGGTATCATCCGTCACATAAAACAAATTCAAATAACTGCATGCTTCGAATTAACACGGGTTATAATTCACTTCAATATCTATCGATAGTATACAGAATTTAACAAAGAAATCATTATAGAAATGCGAAATATTATTATTACCAGTTTGGTTCCTGTTATTGTTTTTCTGTCATCCTGCACATGGATTCCTGACCTTTCCGATATAGGCCTGCCGAGAGTTCACAAGGTTGATGTCCCTCAGGGTAATGTCATCGAGCAGGATCAGATTAATCAATTACGCCCGGGAATGAATAAGCAGCAAATCCGTTTTATTATGGGCACACCGATGCTGGATGACTCATTTCATGCCAATCGCTGGGACTATATCTTTCGATTCAAACCCGGATATGGTGATATAGAATTTAAACAAGCCACTCTTTACTTCAATGAAGACGATAAATTAGTCAATATTCAAGGCACATTTCGACCTGGCGATAAAGCCGAAGAAACTCATACAACCACTGAAATCGTTGTTGTGCCTTTGGAAGATTATGAAGGTGACAATGAAGACGAGAAAGGCTATTGGGGGAAATTTGTTGACTTCTTTTCCTGGACTGATGAGCATAGAGGAGTACCAACTGACGATGATGTACCCGTCGCCCCTCGCGGCGAAGGTGAAGCCACTCAGGGAACAATGGAGCAATCGCCTGAAACTCAGGGAATGTAAACCTACCGTAGTAGAGACGTTGCATGCAACGTCTCTCTTGTGCAACGTCTCTACGTTCCCTTCTTCATCTTTTTACCTTCTGCAGCGCGCTGTTTTCTGACGGCTTTAGGATCAGCAATCAATTTTCTATAAATTTCAATTCTATCCTTATGTACCAGAGACTTATCTAACTTAGCTACTTTACTGAAAATCCCGACCTTATTGATTTTTAAATCAATTTCCGGATATTCTTTTAATATGCCTGAAGCTGATATCGCATCTTCTACAGTGGCATTCTCATCCACTTCAACGGTATAAATAACCTGAGATGCCGGTATTGCATAAGCAACTTCTACTATAATCTGCCGTGGATTTTTAACCACCACCATTTCACTTTCCACAACTGTCTCCCACAAACACCGCCTGCATAT
>DAOVUK010000080.1 GCA_030632625.1 Gammaproteobacteria bacterium | reverse complement strand
TTTTGGTGCTGCCGCTGGTGCTTGCTGTGCGACCGAAGCAGGTCCATAAGGCGCATAACCACGGTAATTATTAGAACTATTATCATAACTGTTGTTACCATAAGTATTCATACGGTTGTCCCAGTCATTAGCACCATTGCCGTAAGCATTGCCGTATACTGAACCGCTGGAATTACCGCGACCACGGCCACGACCACGACCCTTAATAGTAATTTCAAAATCACCATCCATGTCGGCATCACCAGAACCGTCACCCCAGCCATTACCATAACCATTGCCATAGGCATTGTTGTTCATATTGTTATAGCCGTTGCCGTTCCAGTTAGTATTACTATTACCGTCATCAGCCCACCAGGCATTAGCAGACATTGAAAGACTTGTTACGCCTGCGATTGCCGCAGCAATGATTAGTTTATTCATTTCATACTCTCCAGTATTGTTTTTTTTTCAGTATTTTTAATGTTTTTTAGAATTGTTAATACTGCTGCTTCTTGTTTTAATGTGTTGGTTTAAGTATATTTGTGTCTGTTAATATAATCAATTAGTGATTTCCCTAATATTTCAGTTAATTTATGTCTGATTTGACGAATTATTGGCATATTGCAATTGAAAAATAAGCAATAAGACCCCATAATTATAACTATGGGGATGAAATGGCTTCGACAGAGATTGGACCCCTGATGTTCATGCCGAGAAATTTCAGTACTCTCGCTAAACAGTCTGGAAACTTAAAGTAATTGCAAACGATGATAATTACGCTCTAGCCGCTTAAAAACCAGCTAGCTTTTGACTACCTTTATCTGTGGGGGTTACTCAGAAGTCACTTTACACAGCTTTCGCCCGCTATTCAGTCCGAGTTCAGCAGGTTAAACTTTAAACGGACTCGTGAGCTTTTGTCCTGGCTACCCGCCTCCAGCTCATTAAAACTACCGGTAGTGCTAAGCATGTGAAAGACAGAAGGCAGAATGTTTTTGGACGCGGGTTCGACTCCCGCCATCTCCACCAAACATACTAAAGTAGTACTAAAAGGGCTCATTACGAGCCCTTTTTTATTGCCTGAATTAAATGAATAATCAATGGTTTACTAGGGTTTTACTCTACTTTTACTATATTGATACTAACTCAATATTATTTATATAAGTTCTTTAACTTATTCATAAAAAATCGCTCGCTCCAAAGTGATAAACTTTTTTGTTCTACAGGCTTTAAAAACCTCTCAACATCATTTGCTGCTGCCTGCCAATCAATAGACGAGATTTTTTCGCCTAATACACCCACAAGCCAATCTTGATCAATATTAAGCGCCTGACCTTTCCATGGTCCGTATTGAATAAGTGCATTCTGCAGCAATAATAAATTGGGTGTAACACCTTGAGCGATATACCAGGAAAAATCATACCAATCCCGACCTTTAAGGTAAGGATGACATAATAATGCATGTGTTTTTAAAGAAAAATTACTACTTACATCCTGATGGCACACTTCAAAGTCAACAGGAAAATCCAAATACGAATAATCAAAATCAGAGCCTAAAGGTGGATTACAATCAATTTCAAGTTTGATTTTCAACTTACGTCCATTGAGATCATCCATAAACCTCAAGTTCAATTGATTTGCAATCGAGGTATCTTTAATTAAAGCTTTCTTCACTTGTTGATCTATACGTGCTTTCTCTAGCGCTTCTGGCTCAATGCCAAACTCTTTACATGTTTCTGTAATACCCTCTAAATATGGAAGCCATGAAAAGTCAGGATCAGGCTCTTGCAGAATAAAATCAATGTCTTCTGAAAATCTTGGCAAACCATGCAAAATCCTCAAACTGGTGCCACCCTGAAATGCAGCTACTTCAAAAAAATCGGACTGCCATAAAGAGAACAACAGAATCTCTTGAATGATTTCCTTAAGTGCATTTTCCTCTTCAACGGGACCAACAGCTTTATATTTTTCTAAGTGCTTTTGAATTAAATCAATCATAAATTCACCATCATAAACCCATCTCTATAAACCTGTTGTTATAAACCTGTTGTTATAAACCTAAGCACCTTAATAGTTCTTCAATAAACTCTTTTTCTCGCTTGCCTTTATAGACATCTAATAGCTTTGTGATACTTAATGAAGGAACTGCTCTAATTGCCTGTTCATCAATACGCAGCCCATCCAATAAATAACTCAAATCCTGCCAGTGCAATTTGCGTAAATACACAAGATCAAGCAATGCCCTCATTGGTTCAGCAATTAGTGCCACTTGATGTTGCAGCTCATGCCGATTAACTGCTTGAAGAAAATAACCAGGCTTGACGGTCATACGCTTAAAATCAAACTTACCCAATGTATTGTGATCATAACTCACAGATTTTTTTTTTGCGGTAATACTCAGTACGCTACGCACTGCTTCAGGAATCCAGCCATGGTAACTTAATGCTGATTCGGCAGACACATAACTACCAGGTAGCAATTGCTGAGCCAAAGCAAAGGGATGAATAGGATTATCTCGAAACTTATCTGCCAATACATAGAGTCCTCTTTTTACTCTAACCAACTCTTCCTTATTCAGTGCACGGTTGACCTGGCCATAGCGCCGATCATCGCTACCACCCAGCACGCGTGCCAGCTGCTTGTCATTTAATACAAGGTTGGCTTGCCCATTGGCAATAATTTGTTTAGCTAAAGGAGTCATATTGAAGAATTATACTAAATATTCCAGAAACTTCCACTTTTTAAAAGTATCTATACACAATAATAAATAAAATAAATACAGTAGAGTATCTACTGACATATTGACATAGCTTCTAGCTTGTATCATACTACTTTTAAAACAGTAGTTGTTCTACTGTTCTCTTTTAAGTCAATACTGCAATCATAATGATATGAACACAAAAAATACAACAACAAAATTAAGTAAGCTGTCCGATATTCGCAGTGGCCACTCGTTTCGCAGCAAGGTGCAACAGTCGCCGGATAAATGGGATTACTACGTCTTGCAGCTTAAAGATGTTCAAAAAAATGGTCACATTGATCTAGCCCTGGCAACTCAAGTCAATATGACGCAAGAAAAAACGCCACGTACTCTGCAAGCAGGTGATATTTTACTGCGTGCACGAGGAGGTTATTACTATAGCGGTCTGTTCAATGCTGATGTGCCCAATGTTATTGCTGCAGGTCAATTCTTTGTATTAACCCCAAATACTGACATTATTGATCCTGCTTATTTGTGTTGGTATATCAACCAGCCTATTGCCCAGCAATATCTAAAAAGGAACGACACAGGCACTAATATCCCAATGATCAATAAGCAAACCATCAGTAACTTGCTGATAAAACTACCCTCGCTTGACACTCAGCACAAAATTGCCCAGATTCACCAGGTCTGGCTAAAAGAGAAAAAACTGACCGAGCAACTACTTAATAATCGTGAACATATGATGCGCGGCCTGTGCCAGCAATTCATTGAACAGGATTTTATAAACCAGCTTTAAAAACCAGAGCTGAAAGACAGATTTGATAACCAAATTTAATCACCAGAGAATAAAATGAACACCGAAAACACTCAAGCAAGCAGCCAAATCAATCAGGATGCCGTGAAACAGGATGTCATTAACAAAGCGGTATGGCGAGCCTGTGATACTTTCCGCGGCACGGTCGATGCCAGTATTTACAAAGACTACGTACTGACCATGCTGTTTGTGAAATATATCAGCGATGTCTGGCAAGATCACTACAATGACTACAAGTCAGAACATGGTGATCATCCTGAGCTTATAGAAGAACTCATGAAAAGTGAGCGCTTTGTACTGCCGGCGCAATCCAACTTCAGTCATTTATATGAGCATCGTTATGAGCCCGGTAATGGCGAACGTATCGACAAAGCTCTGCATGCCATTGAAGAAAGCAATCTCAGTAAACTGCGTGATGTTTTTCAGGACATCAGTTTTAATGCCAATAAACTGGGTGAAGAAGCACAAAAAAATGATTTATTACGTCACCTGCTGGAAGACTTTGCCCATGAGGCTCTGGATCTTCGACCTTCAAAAGTAGGAAAACTGGATGTTATTGGCAATGCCTCTGAGTTTCTAATTAAAAGCTTCGCTTCTGGGGCAGGTAAAAGTGCCGGTGAGTTTTATACCCCGCCAGAAGTGTCTGAACTGATTGCCGAATTAGTACAGCCCAGAGAAGGGGATGAAATTTGCGATCCCGCCTGTGGTTCGGCTTCATTGTTATTAAAGTGCGGTCAGCAAATTAAAAAACATTTTAACGGCTCAAAAAAATATGCCCTCTACGGTCAGGAAGCCATTGGTTCTACCTGGGCACTGGCTAAAATGAATATGTTTCTGCACAGTGAGGATAACCATCGTATTGAATGGGGTGACACCCTGCGCAATCCCAAGCTATTGGATGGCGAAGATCGTCTGAAACACTTTGATGTCGTGGTGGCAAATCCCCCGTTCTCATTAGATAAATGGGGGCATGACAGCGCAGAGCAGGATCTCTTTAGTCGCTATCGCCGTGGTATTCCACCCAGAACTAAGGGTGACTACGCCTTTATCCTGCATATGATTGAAACCTTAAAACCCGCAGTAAAAAACCAGGTTGGTGGTCGCATGGGCGTGGTGGTACCGCATGGTGTGTTATTCCGTGGTTCCAGTGAAGGTAAGATCCGCAAACAACTCATTGATGAAAATCTGCTTGATGCGGTGATTGGTCTGCCGGAAAAACTTTTTTATGGCACCGGTATTCCTGCTGCGATTTTAATTTTCAAAAAGAAAAAAATGGATGAAAAATTGTTGTTTATTGATGCCAGTCGTGAATATCTATCGGGTAAAAATCAAAATAATTTAACCAGTGATAATATTGAAAAAATTGTTGCTACCTTTAACAAGCGTAAAACGATTGATAAATATTCCTATCTTGCTACAAAAGAAGAGATTGCAGAAAATGACTACAACCTGAATATTCCAAGATATGTGGATACTTTTGAAGAAGAAGAAGAGATTGATTTAATGGTTGTTCGTAAAGAACGTGAGACATTAAATAAACAGCTTATGGAGCTGGAGTTAGAAATGGATGGGTATTTAAAAGAGTTGGGTTATGAATAAAGACATTGCTGAACACTTCGTGCAGGTACACGAGGAGATATCTCATGTTAAAAGAGTCACTCAAAAATATGAAAAATAATAATAGTACCCAAGTGAAAAATTTATTGACCATATTTGATATGATAGGTTATTTAGAGGGGATGAATAATGGTGCCTGATGGATGGAAATTATCTCCAATTAAAGATGAATGTGAATGCATTATTGATTGTGTTAATAAAACGGCACCTATTGTTGATTTTGAAACACCCTACAAAATGATTCGAACCACTAATGTACGGCATGGTAGAGTTGATACAAATAACGTCAGATATGTGACCAAGGATATTTATATAACATGGATTCGTCGTGGTGCACCACAGAATGGAGATTTAGTTTTAACACGTGAGGCACCTGTTGGTGAGGTAGGTATTATTGAGGATGCTAAAGGAGTGTTTCTAGGGTAGCGTACTATTATGTATCGAGCACACCCCTTGAGAAGTAGTAATTTGTTTTTATTATATTCTTTACAAAGCCATTACTGCAAAAAAACAAATTAAAAATTTCAGTAATGGTGGAACGGTTGCACATATGAGGGTGCCAGATTGTGATGGATTATCACAGTCGTTTTAGCATCACCCTGACGGGCTTAAAAAAAGGCGATGAACTGGCTTTTCTTAACCTGTTTGAACATCATCTTACGGTTCATGTGTATGAAATATTGGCCCTGCTTGCAGATAATGTTGCTGACAATGCACTGGCCATTGAAACCAGTCTTGAACAGTATACTAATCACCATCACAGTTGTGCCTTTTACCAACGTGGTGATCGCAGTGTACAAAGCCATATTAATGATGTGCTCTGGCACTTTGAATATTCGGTAGATGAAATGGGTGAGGTGCCTCAGGGAGTCGATTTGATAGGCTTTGATGTCTCTGTCAATCGAGTGTTAAGAAAACGTCAGGCTGAAAAAGACTATTTCCATCCACAACATGAATTTTTACACGCCTGGTTAACTCACTATGGTGAATGCAGTGAACCAGAAGCGGATAGTTTTATTGAAGGTTTGAAAGCACAGGAACGTGCCGAATTTCAGGAACGATTTGGTGGAATAGAGGACTTGGGGCTGCCAGACGATCCTCTGAATTCATCTGATGTTCATTCCGATAAGATTGATAATGTGATATCACTCGATCTTTATAGGAAAAAGAAATAATGATTCATCACCTGAATAGTAAACACTGAGTCTATGAATACAGGATGTATTATTTTGTGATTTGACGCAGTCCGAACACAATAATACATCCTGTATTTATAGACGGTTTCTGCGTCAGAAATACTCACTATTCAGGCAGAAGATATCGAGCAAAAACTGGTACTGTGGATACAGAAGCAACACAGGAATAAAAAAACATGAACACGACTCCAAAAACTCAGGAAGAATACAGCGCTAAAATTCCTGCGCTGCAGGTACTTATTGCCATGGGATATAACTACCTGCCCCCTGAACAATGCCTTGCATTGCGAGGTAGTGAGCGTGAAGTAGTATTGCGGGAAACACTTGTCCAGTATTTACATCAATACCGTTTTTCATTACGTGGACATGAACAATCACTCTCAAAAAATGCCATTGAACAAGTTGTGCGTGATATTGCTTCTCCTGGCATGAATGAAGGCTTGTTAAGCGCGAATGAGCGTATTTATAATCAATTAATGTTGGGTATTACGGTCACTGAGTTTATTGATACTAAAAAAGAGAGCATTACGGTACCGCTTATTAACTGGCGAGATATTAATAAAAATAATTTTCATGTGACTGAAGAGTTTAGTGTACTCAATACAACGGGTACTCAGTCACGAAGACCCGATATTGTCTGTTTTGTTAACGGTATCCCATTGGTTATTATCGAAGCCAAACGACCTGATAGTCATAATCCCAATAAAGACAGGCTTAAAGAAGGTATTTCACAGCAGATCCGTAACCAGAAGGTTGATGAGATCCCAACTCTGTTTGCCTATTCACAATTACTGGTATCCATTAATGGTATTGATGGTCGCTATGCGACAACTAAAACGGATGCCAAATTCTGGACTCGTTGGCGTGAAGAAGAATTAACTGAGGATGATTTTAATGAGATTAAAAATAAATCCCTAAGCACACAACAAAAAGAGGCTTTATTTAAGCAACGCGATGATGCTTATCGCCAGTATTTTGAAACCTTGTGGTCAGAACATGTTGTTGCTACTGAACAAGATACCTTGCTGATCAGTTTATTGAAACCAGAGCGTCT
Organism: Gammaproteobacteria bacterium; assembly: GCA_030632625.1. Classification (GTDB taxonomy): domain Bacteria; phylum Pseudomonadota; class Gammaproteobacteria; order GRL18; family GRL18; genus GRL18. The sequence continues at coordinate 2,155 of DAOVUK010000080.1, read as the reverse complement.
GCTTGAGTTTGTACAGTATTTTATTTTATTTGATAAAAAAGCCGGCAAGATTGCAGCGCGCTATGCACAGGCTTTTGCCATTAAACGTCTGATTGAACAAATTAGAGATGTCACACCAGAAGGGCATCGTAAAGGTGGTGTGATCTGGCATACCACTGGTTCGGGTAAGTCTTTTACTATGGTGTTTTTGACCAAAGCATTATTACTCAGAAATGAACTGAAAAAATGTCGTGTGGTGGTAGTCACTGATCGAATTGATTTAGAGAAACAACTGGCCAGGACTTTTCTAACGAGCGGTGCCTTCGGCTCTGTTATTGCCACTAAAAAAGAAGGTGAAAAAGCCAAAGTAGGTACAGGACGTGAATTAGCAGAACGCATTGGTCATGGTAACGATCGCATTATCTTCACTATTATTAATAAATTTGCTTCGGCTTCAAAACTCAGTGAATGCTATAACCCCAGTGCTGATATGATTGTCCTGGTCGATGAAGGCCACAGGGGGCATGGCAGGGAAAATCATGAACGTATGCGTAAGGCCTTACCCAATGCCGCTTATGTTGCTTTTACCGGCACGCCATTATTGAAAGATGAAAAGACAGTCAATAAGTTCGGCCCGATTGTACATGCCTATACGATGCAGCGCGCTGTTGAAGATGGCACCGTGACGCCATTACTCTATGAAGAACGTCAACCGGAATTAATTGTCAATGAAAAAGCGATTGATAACTGGTTTGAGAAAATCACAGCGACTCTGAGTGAAAAACAGAGAGTTGATCTAAAAAAGAAATTTGCGCAAAAAGGGGTCGTCTATGCCTCCGATAATCGAATTGAATTAATTGCCTGGGATATTGCGACTCACTTCGCCAGTAATATCAAATCATTGCGTGTGGGTTTAAAAGGTCAGCTTGCAACCGACAGTAAAGCTTCAGCTATTCGCTATAAAAAACATCTGGATGCGACAGGACTGGTCAGTTCAGCGGTGGTCATTTCTCCACCTGATAGTCGTGAAGGGCATGAAAGTGTTGATGAAACCACTTTACCTGAGGTGCAGCAATGGTGGAAAGATAATGTAGGTACTCAGGCAGATGAAGATTATACGCAGAAAATTTTACAGGACTTTTCCACTGATGGCGCACCGGATTTATTAATTGTGGTCGATAAGTTACTCACTGGATTTGATGAGCCCAGAAACACGGTATTGTATATCGACAAACCATTAAAAGAGCATAATCTCATTCAGGCCATTGCCCGTGTAAATCGTTTGCATGAAGCCAAGCAGTACGGCTTATTAATTGACTATCGAGGCATTCTGGCGGCACTGGATACAGCAATTAAAGATTATCAGGATCTGGCGGAACGTACTCAGGGCGGCTATTCGCTCGAAGACATTGATGGCCTTTATCACCAGATGAATACTGAGTACAAACGTTTGCCTGCTTTACATCAGTCTGTATGGGCTATTTTCAAGTATGTTTATAACAAACAGGATCTTGAGCAATATCGGCAGTTACTGGTGCCAAAATGGCAGGATGATGCGGATGGTGATAGTTATGATGCGAATCAGATGCTGCGTGAAGACTTTTATCATGCGTTAACTGAGTTTGGACTGTGCCTTAAAGTGGCTTTGTCATCGAGCAGTTTCTTTGCTGATAGCAGTTTTAGTGAAGCGGATATTTCTCAATATAAAAAAGATCTGCTGTTCTTTAATAACTTGCGCAAAATTGCCCGGCAAGATGCTGAAGAAACGGTTGATTATAGTGCTTATGATGAGCAATTACGCAGACTTGTTGATAAACAAGTGATTGGTGAGACGATAAAAGAATCAGAAGGCGTCTATATTGTCGGAGAGCTAGGCAAGGAAGAGGACATTGACAACTGGAGTGAAGAAAAAACGCGTAATGAAACCGATATTATTCGTACCCGGATTAAAAAGACCATTGAACAAAGCTTAGACGATGATCTTTATGCACAAAAAGTACTATCTGAACTTCTCAAACAAATCATCAAAGAGGCAGAAGCGTTTTTTGATTATCCCATTAAACAATATGCCTTATTTAAATCATTTGAAGAAAAAGTCGATAATCGTGAGATTGAAGGTATGCCTGAAGCATTGGATGATAATCGCCATGCCAGAGCCTATTATGGCGTATTTCGC
>DAOVUK010000488.1 GCA_030632625.1 Gammaproteobacteria bacterium | reverse complement strand
GTGCCCGTCAGACAGTGTATTGATGAAGCGATTCATCTGGTGACCCTCAGCCATACGGCAAAACATCAGCCGTTTGCCAATGAATGTGATGCACAGCATGTTGTCAGCGGTGATCATCAGCAACTGGTCCAGGTTTTTGTTAATCTTCTTAATAATGCCTGTGATGCTTCAGAAAATAACAAAACTATTTATATCCGCTCACATGATAAGAGTATTGATAATAATGCTGATGACAATCCTGATGGCACAATTTCTATTGAAGTCATTGATCAGGGCAAAGGGGTTTCAGAAAAAAACAAAAAACGTTTGTTTGAGCCTTTTTTTACCACTAAAGAAGCGGGTGACGGCATGGGACTGGGCTTATCAATTGTGTACAACATCATTCGCGATCACAGTGGTGAGATTAAGGTATCAGATAACATTCAACAGGGCCTTAAAAAAGGCAGCATCTTTTTTATCAGCCTGCCAAAATGTAACGATACAATTTATGCCTGATACTTTTTAATACTTGCTTAAATACAACAGGATTTATTAATGAACACAATTTTAGTCATCGATGATGAAAAACTCATTCGAGACTCTTTAAAAAGATTACTGGAAAAAAATAATTATCAGGTCAGCATTGCTGAGACAGTTGAAGAGGCTGTTAAGATTATTCATGACCAGGCTTTTGACCTGATTTTAACTGATCTGAGATTGCCGGGTGCACCGGGAACATCTCTCATTGAACAGTATACAGATATTCCAGTTATTATTATGACCAGTTATGCCAGTGTCAGCTCTGCCGTTGATGCAATGAAGCTTGGCGCTATTGACTATATCGCCAAACCATTTGATCATACCGAATTAATATTAATGATCCGGCGAATTATTAAAGAACGCAAATTAACTCTGGAAAATTCTGTACTTAAAAAGGAACTTGCAAAAAATTATACTATTTCCGGAATGATTGGTGATTGCCCCGCAATGCTGGAAGTTAATAAACGTATTCATAAAGTGGCACCAATGAACACCTCAATTTTAATATTGGGTGAAACCGGGACAGGCAAAGAACTGGTGGCCAGAGCAATACATGAATTCAGTAACAGGCATGCATCAACACTCATCAGTATCAACTGTGCCGCCATTGCAGAAAACCTCATTGAATCTGAGCTATTTGGCTATAACAAAGGAGCATTTACCGGTGCACTTCATGATCACCCTGGATTAATTGAAGCAGCTGATGGCGGCACACTTTTTCTCGATGAGATCGGTGAACTTTCTCTTGAAGTCCAGGCTCGCTTGCTCAGAGTTCTGCAGGAAAACGAAGTCAGGCGGGTTGGTTCCACACAAACACGCCAGGTTGATATTCGACTGATTGCTGCAACGCATAAAAATATACCGCAAATGGTTGAAGATAATCTGTTTCGCAGTGATCTCTATTTCCGACTTAATGTCTTTGATATTACCCTGCCGCCATTAAAACAACGAGGCGATGACATTGCTAAATTAGCCAATCATTTTCTTCTTGAGATGGTAAAAAAACTGGCCCATTTGCCAATGTATTTCTCACCTCTGGTGCTGGAAAAATTTCAGCAGTACCACTGGCCGGGAAATATACGAGAAATGCAAAATATCATTGAGAGGGCTTTGATTCTGACTGAAGATGATGAAATTGGTCTTGAGCATATTGCATTATTTAAAGAAAATAACCCCATATCAACAAAAAACGAGGGCATTCATTCAATTAGTTCTTCTACTCAGGAGGAAAATAAAACCTTAAACACACTCTCCCTGGATGAATATCTGGTTCATTTTCTTAAAGAAAACAAACATCAAACCGAAACAGAACTCGCCAGACAATTGGGTATCAGTCGAAAAACATTATGGGAAAAACGAAATCGACTGAATATTCCCAAAAAACCTAAATAGCGGCCGTCCATTTTATTATATACTCTTGTAGTAAAATGCACTCCACAGAAAAAATTTGTAGGTATACCCATATTTTGACCAAACGGGCAGTATATGCTTCTAAATAGGTTCGGCCACTTTATGCTTAAAATGAAAAATAATTTTTTGCAAAACCTCCGACTTGCGGCACTTGACACTTAGCTGCAATTTCAGGGTTATTCAGCTTTTTATTTTATATCCAGTTAGCGACCATTCATAATTATTAAAAAAGCTGATAGAATATTTTTATCATGGCAAAAAATAACCTAAGGATTAAAGTAAAATTGGCCATTAACAGCCATAAAAAAATGGCTATGTTCCAGTTAATTGTTGCTGGAAAATATTTGATTTACATGAAGCCTTGAAATATAAGGCTTCTTACGTTGTGTAGTAATCATTGTGTCTTTGAGTAGAAATACCATTTATTCAATGACTTGCAATTTTAACAACAATTAACTGGAACATAGCCAAAAAAATACTAAATTATTAACAATGGAAGAGTCAAGAGAGAAATCCATAATGAGTGGGAATTCAAAATTAGTAGTATATCAGGTGAATATAGCTCTTATCGAAAATTCAAAAATCTGGAGAATGATAAATATTCCTCAGAATTATACACTTTCTGACTTACACATATCCATTCAATGCGCTATGGGATGGACTAACGTCCACATGTATGGATTTAATAGAACATCATGGCGTCAAGTTGATATTCTGAAAGTTATGTCTGACGAAGGTATGGGAATAGCGAAGAATGGACTTCG